>JADFRJ010000191.1 GCA_022561355.1 Chloroflexota bacterium
TCGCTGATCGGATCACGTTCGGCGACGAACATCGCTTCCCCGGATCGGGCGTTCTCCAGCGGATGTCCTCGGGTGTGGAGATGTCCGTGCGCGACGCCGCTGTCCTCATGATCATCATCTCCGACAACGTCGCGACGAACATGGTGGCGGACCTCGTAGGGCATGACTTCATCAACGAGCAGCAGCGTCGCATGGGCATGGAACGGACGTCGATCTTCGAGCGCTGGAGCGAGAAGCTCGTGGGGCTGGACGTCCGGCAAACGTGGGTGACCACCGCGGCGGAGATGGCGCGCAACCTGGAGCTGCTCGCGCGGCACGAAGCGGTGTCGGAGGAGGCTTCCGAGGACATGCTGCGGATTTTGCGAAGGAACGACTACAGACACGAGCTGTCACGCGAGCTGCCGTGGAGCGAGATGAACACGCTTCCCAACTACAAGCAGAACTGGGTCGCCGAGAAGGGTGGGTCGTCGCCTGGTGGCATCCGCACGTCGGGCGCGATCTTCCACGGCGAGCGTGGTTACTTTGTGATAACGGCCTTCTGCGAAGGCGGCACCGAGGCGGGCGGTACCGGTCGAGAATCCGAGGGCAACGTGCTGCTCGGCAAGCTCGGCTTCGCGGCCTGGACCGCGCTGGCGGCGCCGGACGGCGGCTAGACCGATGACGGTCAATCCCGCAAACGCAACCGAAGTAGCGGCGGCCCTGCGCCAGTACGTGGCGGATAAGCTCCACGTGTCGGGCATCGTATACCTGGAAGCCCCAACGCCCCTGGGCCGCGGGATGGATACGCGCAGCTACTCCTTCCATCTGAACGCGGATGGGCTGGGACCCCAGTGGAGCGCGCCGCTCGTGCTGCGCCTCTATACGTCCGAAGACCAGGCGGGGAAGGCTCAGAAGGAGGCGGACGTGCAAACCTTCGCCGTGTCGCAGGGCTATCCAGCGGTCGAGCCACTGCTGCTCGACCGCCATGCGGCGGAGTTCGACCTGCCCATCATGGTGATGCCGCGCGTGGACGGCAAGCCAATGCTCGACTACGCGATGTCCAGCCCGCTCAAGGTTGGCAGCTGGCTCCAGCAGATGGCGGAGCTTCAGGTGGCCCTACACGCCTTGCCGACGGCTAACTGCCCGCTGGAGCGCGGCGCATCGTTGGTTGAACGCAAGCTCCTGGAGCTGCGCGGCGTTCACACCGGCGACACGGACCAGGCGCGGGCGCTCGAATGGCTGGAGCAGCACAAAGCCACCGTGGCGATGGAAGAAATCGTGCTCTGCCACGGCGACTTTCATCCGCTCAACATCCTCATCGACGAATCAGGCAAGGCGAACGTACTGGACTGGTCGGACGCCGTGCTGGGAGATCGCCACTTTGACGTCGCGCGGTCGGTCCTCATCTTCTGGATCGCGCCGATCATCGCGGAGAGCACGCTGGAGCGCGTAGCGCTGCGTGCCGCGCGCGGCTACCTGCAGTGGCAGTACCTGCGGTCGTACCGCCGCCTGTACCCGATCGATGACCAGCGCTTGGGCTATTGGAAGGCGCTCCATGCGCTGGGCGCCTGGCAGTTGGTCACGCGAGTGCAGGATCCGGAAGGGGAGCTGGCCGGTGTGGCGCGAGAGGACGCGGCCGCCCGACTGCCCGCGAACCTGGCTACTCAGCTTCAGCGCCTCTTCTGGAAGCTAGCTGCCGCTATCTAGGCCCCGCTGCCCAGCGGGCCGCTGCCGTGATACCATGAAGGGGCAATAAGGAGGCCGCTATGGAGCACCCCGCGGAAGCTACCTTCTATATCAGGATCTCGCTCATGAACGCTAAGCCGGGCTCGGAGGAGCTTGTGGCGGGCCTGATGGACAATCTGCTGAAGTCTTTTATAGACGAGACTGGCTACGTCCGCGGCTACGCGCTGCTGGGCGGCGATCCCCAGGGTCGCATTGGGCGGATCACGGTGTGGCAGTCCGAAGAGGACGCGGATCACGCAGCGAATACGCAGCATGTGCTGACCGTCCGAGCCGAGATCATGCAGCGGATCGAGGAAGACTCACACGTCGAACGTTCCTACACGGCGATCGACCCGGAGTTGGCCAAAGCTTCAGCCTCTTAGCGGAGCACTCCGATGACCATCGATTATCGGCTGGCCCGCGAGGCGCTCGTGCGCTCGCTGCGCGGTGAGATTACGGATGCCCGCGTGCTCGGCGCGATCGGCGCCGTCCCGCGCGAACACTTCCTGCCAGAGCAGTTGCGCCGCCATGCATACGAGGACAGGGCGCTGCCGATCGCGCGTGACCAGACGATCTCACAGCCGCTGATGGTCGCGATCATGACGCAGGCGCTATCGCTCACGGGCGATGAAAAGGTGCTGGAGGTCGGCACCGGTTCGGGCTACCAGGCCGCCATCCTTTCGAAGCTGGCACGCGAGGTTGTGAGCGTCGAGAGGTTGCCAGACCTGACGCGAGCGGCAGCACACCGGCTCGACGAACTGGGCTGCGCGAACGTGCGAGTGCTCCAGGCGGGCGAGGAGTTGGGGCTGGCAGAGGAGGCGCCGTTCGACGCGATTATCGTCACGGCCGGCGCGCCGAACGTCCCGCGGTCGCTCGTCGACCAGCTAGGGCAGGGCGGCAGGCTGGTCGTGCCGGTAGGGGACCGAAAGGTACAGCAACTTGTTCGCGCGACGAAGTCGCTGAGCGGTGTTTCGTTGGAGAAGTTGGGCGAATGCCGTTTCGTGCCGCTGATCGCCGCGAGAGATGGCTGGCATGAACACGACAGCTCGAAGAATGGTATCCGGCCAGTAGCTTAGGCGACGACGTGTCGCTAAGGCGACGACGTTACCGGCTGGCGACGACGGCGGGCTGCTCTGGGACCGCAGACGCGTTCTCAACGTTGGGCGCGCCGGTAGGTGACCGCAGGAACGCGCGGAGCTCCGCGGCGCGGAGCGGCTTATGGATCACCACGTCGGCCTCGTCCAGCGCGGCGTCAGACTGCTCGCTCCACCAGAAGCTGAGCACGGCGATGCGTGCGAGCGGCCAGGCGCTGCGGGCCAAGCGCACGGCTTCGTTCGGCGCGGCCGCTCCGTCCAGATCGACCGTGACGCACAAGTACGGCCCGCCACCCGCTCGGCGCGCTTCGTCGAAGTTCGCCTGCAGCTCGAACGAGATCGAGCAGTCTGCGCAGTTGGTCAGCTCTCGCCGGAACGCACGCGCCAGCGATGAGTCGGCTGTGATCAGCAGCCCTTTGAACTTCGTGCGGGCCTTTCTGGCGTGTACCTCGGTCTCTACTATTGCCATGCGCGCACCTCCTTGTGGACGACAAGGCGTTGTGTCTGTGCTGCCGGTTGAAGTGTTGTTCTGTGTTTCCGGTCGCCAGCCGCAGGCTTGAAGCGTACGACGCCGCCGATGCGACCCGCACGCGCTGGGTGTCACCTCCTCCAGATGCCTACGAGGTTAGCTGTCGGGTTGGGCCTGAAGGAACTGGCCCTCTCTCCGATTCTGGAGAGATACACCCCAGTTAACTTGGGTCCCCCGTTCCCATGTGAGGCTACGCCTCACGTGGAGATTCGGCAAGCAGGGTATGAAGCTGTTTGCAGGATCTAGGTTACGCCTGTCAGATCAGGTTGTCAATCGAAAAGACGACATAAGCGAAAGTACTTTCGCTCACAACCGTGATCAGCTTCCGTCAGCTCCGGCGAGACCTACTGCCAACCCTTGCGGGCGCCGGCGACCATCTCCAAGGGTCCGGCTGGCCAGTTGAAGCCAAAGCGCATCGCTTTGTTGATGTCGTCAACTGAGGCGATCTCTTCGTCCATCACCTTGCGAGCTTCTGCCACAGCCGCGAAGTAGATGCGGTTTGCCACGAAACCGTATGCGTTCGGGGCGTCCTTGACGCGCACCGTCTCCTTCCTGATCTTCTCACCGACGTCTTCCAGCAGCTTGATCGTGTCCTCACTGGTCTCCGGCGCATAGATGATCTCGATCAGCCGCATCACGAAGGCCGGACTGAAGAAGTGCATGCCGATGAATTGCGCCTTGCGGGAGACGGCTTCGTTCAAGTCGGAGATCGCGAAGCCGGATGTGTTCGTCGCGAAGACCGCTTCCGGCTTAATCGCGCTGTCCAGTTCGGCGAAGACCTTCTTCTTGAGTTCGCGGTCCTCAGGCACAGCCTCGATAATCAGGTCGGCGTCGCGCAGGTCCTCTACGTTGGTCGTGAATGAGAGGTTGCCCAGCGCCTCATCCAACTGCTCCTGCGTGAGCTTCCCCCGCTCGACGGCGCCGCGAAGGCCGAACCGGCCTTCAATCATCGTCTCGCGTGTCTTCTCGTTCAGCTCGCCGTTCAGGTCGCGGATGCTGACGTGGAACCCGGCAACGATGCAGCTCTGCGCGATACCGCCGCCCATGACCCCGCCGCCCATCACGCCAATCAGTTTGATGTCATCAACCTTCATCTGATTCCTCCTTAATCCGACCCGCTACGGGTCGACTCGGTGCGGGCAGATCGTACCAGGAATGCCTGCGCGCCGATAGGGCCGTTAGGAGCTGATGCGCCGGACGATCTCAAACATCATCTGGCAGCCGAGGCGCAGGTTCTCGATCGAGATGCGCTCGTTGTGGCCGTGGATCGTTACCGCTTCTGACGGGTCCAGCAGCACTGGAATAAAGCCGTAGGCGGTGACGCCCGCGTTGCGGAAGACGCGCGAGTCCGTGAAGCCGGTCGAGACGCTCGGCAGGACAGCGGCGTCCTCGACGTGTTCGCGAGTGACTTGCTTGATCACGTCCATCAGCTCCGTATCGATCGGCGATGGCGGTGTGCTGCTGACGAGGGCGCGCTCGATCGTCACCTTCGGGTCGTCGATGACGGCGCGCACTTCCTCGATGAACGCTTCG
>JADFRJ010000192.1 GCA_022561355.1 Chloroflexota bacterium
GCCGGATCTGGGGGTATTGCGGCAGCGTGTCGTAGAGCGGCAGGTTCGCGCCGCCCGGATAGCCAAAGATGTGCTCGACCCCTTCGCGGGCCAGACACTCCATCACAATTTGTGCGCCTGTCAGTTTCATCGTCTCTGCTCCTTCTCGTTGGTAACGTTTCGGCCCCGATATGCTCGGGGCCGGTCCTCGTCTCGTTGACTACGTTGTCCGTTTAGTGTCCGAGGACCTCACCCGTGTAGCCCGCTAATCAGCAGGCCGAGTCCCAGCAGCCCGAGGCTGAGGGATGGAAGAGATACGATTACCGCACGGTCTCCCCGGCTGGCCGGGGAATCCGCGTCCACCTCCAAAGTCAGTATGCTCTCGTCTATACTCATCGCTAAGATCACGACATCCCGCTCCCAAAGGGATCCCGGGAACGGGACGGTACCACCCTTCTTGCCCAGCTGTCGCCGGACCACTCTCGACGCTGTAACGGGCGTTCCCGTCTGGGCCTAAAGCCACGGCACGTGGTCATCAGCCCGGAGGCTCAGGGACGAGTTCGGAGCTACTCTCGCGCCGGATTCTCAGCGTCACCGACTCTCTCATAGCGAGAAACTAGCGTCCTACTACTTCCCTTCGACGCCTTTATGTATCGTCAGTCAGTGTACTAACGAGATCAGGCGGTGTCAATAGGCCAGCCGCTAACGAGAATGCTCCTAACGCCGGATGCCTATCGCGGACAGTTTCGCCAGGCCGTTGAAGAAGTGGCGCAGGGGCCCGAGACTCGCCTCCGTCTGAGTGTACGTCATCTCCCCGCGGACCAGGCCACAGAAATTGCCCCAGAAGCGATCACTATGGTGCAGCACGGCCACGCTCGGACGTGGGAAGCGGTGAAAGACAGCCTGCAGCTTGTACGATACCTCGATGTCTGACATCAGCTCTCTATCGACGGCCGTCTCGTAGCTGGTGAGGTCGTGCGTATCGCTGGCCAGGTAGCGCTGGACCGCCTCCGCCGCGAGCCGCCCGCTAACGAAGGCCCCATGGATCCCTTCGCCCGAGAGCGGGTCGACCAGCCCCGCCGCGTCTCCCACCAGTAGCGAGTTCCCGCGCGCGATCGGCGCGCCGGCGTCACGGAGCGGCAGGTTGTACCCCCGCAGGTTCGTGAGCTTGGCTTCGTCAAGTTCGAGGAACGCGCAAAGCGCGGACAGTTGGCCGCGCAACGTTGGCCCTGCGTACTTCCAGCCGCCCACGCCGACGTTGACGTGGTCGCCCTTCGGGAACAGCCAGCCGTAGCCGCCGGGGATCGTTCCCATATCCAACGCGATCGCGTCCTCCCAGCGGCTCGCGCTCCCGTTCTGGATCGTTGCGTCGCCCTCAAACGCGACGGCGGCCCGCCGCTGTTGATTAATGAACCCCAGCGCCTTCGCGGTGACCCCGTTCGCGCCATCCGCGCCGATCACCGTCCTCGCGCGCAGTGCGTCGCCGTTCGACCGAACGATGACGTGACTGCCGTTCGCCTCTATCTCGCGCACGGGTGAAGCGTCCCTGAAGTCCGCGCCTGCTTCGCACGCCATCTCTGCCAGATATGCGTCCAGCCTGGAGCGCTGCGTCATGTATGAGAGCGGTTGCGGCCACTCGCGAACGAAGGCGCTCCCGAGCCGGAAGCTCACCTGCGCTTTCGTGATTGTCCGCTCGATCACGGGCTCTAGATCGATGTCCAACTCACGCGCTGCCTGTATCGTCACGCCGCCCCCACACGGCTTGTCGCGCGGGAAGCTGGCCCGGTCGAGCATAACGACCTTTGCGCCCGAGCGCGCTAGGAGGCGCGCGGCGGTGCTGCCCGCCGGCCCGGCCCCGATCACGATAGCGTCGTATTCCGTGTCGTACGCGTTCACGCTGTCAGTGTACCAGCGGGCGGCGCCACAACAGTCGAGCTAGCGGTGTTACTGGTTGAGGGTGATGATGGCCGCCGACAGCAGCACGATCTGCGTGCCGATGCCGGCCAGGAAGAGCAGATAGCCCACCGCGCGGTCTAGCGCGTGGAGCATGAAACCGAGTACCAGGCTCACCGCGAGCAGCCCAAGACCCGTGATCGGGATGGTGAGCAGCTCCTTCTTATCGCCGAAGCCCTGAGCCGCGAACGGGAAGGGGATGCTCTCCGGCAAGCCGGGGTACTGCTGGAAAACGTAACCCAACGTGACCGCGCAACCGGCGATCGCGGCGAGCGCCAATAGTTGCGCCAGCGTGTCGTGCCAGAAGGGCAGCGCTGCCACCGAGTGGCGTTCGGTCACCTGAGGTAGCGAAACCACCTGGCCCAGCTTTTGGTGCCCTTGCAGTTGCTCGGCGAACTGCACCTCATCGGTGACAGAGATCGCATAGGTTTGTTCCGCCGTCACCACGTAGAGCAACTCCTCGTGGGAACTATGCGTCGCGTAGAAGATCACGTCGCCCAGTCCTTCAACTGGCCCATGGCCAACGTGATGGCCCAGCCAGCTCACGCCCGTCACTTTGGGCGCTGGCAGTTCGCGCCCCGGCACCAGCCTCTCAATGCGGTCCATGGGGATCAGCTGGCGAATGTCTCCCCAGTGGATGATCAGCCCGTTTCGATCGAGGAAGTACTTCAGCGTCAGACAGCTATAGGTCCAGTAGCCAAAGAGGCAGCCCAACGAGAAGAACAACGTCGCTGTCAGATGAAGGCCCAGCGCTGGTAGATCGATCGGCTGCGTGAATCCCCGCCACAGGAGCGCACCGGTGAAGGCGAAGCACCAAAGAGTAAGGGCAGCCCCCACCAGCACGCCCAGCGCGCGATGGGGATGCAGTTCGGAGATCACCTTAGGCGTTCACCTCTTGGCTCCTAGGCTGCGCGGTCTTGGGGCGCGCGGCCGTGAGCCAGCCGGCATACTTCTCGCTCTTGCCGCGGATGGCGTCGAAGTAGAGCTGCTGGAGCTGCTTCGTGATCGGCCCGGTTCCGCCTTCGCCGACTGGCCGGCGGTCGACCTCCGTCACAGCGGTCACGTGCGCGGCCGTGCCGGTCATGAAGCACTCGTCCGCCACGTACAGCTCGCTCCGGTCGATCGAGCGCTCCACCGTCTCGATGCCCAACTCGTCTTTCGCGAGCGTGATGACGGTGCTTGCTGAGATGCCCTCCAGGACGTTGTCTGAGGGAGGAGGCGTAATCAGCTTGCCATGGCGCACCAGGAAGATGTTCTCGCCGCTGCCCTCAGAGACGTGCCCCCGGTCATCCAGCATGATCGCCTCGTCGAAGCCGTTCTCGTGGGCTTCTGTCCGCGCGAGCGCCGAGTTGATGTAGAGGCCGTTGACCTTCGCGCGCGCCGGGATCGCGAGGTCATCGACGCGGCGCCACGTCGACGTCATGCAGCGTATTCCGGCGTCCGGGTCCAGATAGTTGCCGAACGGCATCACGAAGATCAGGAAGTCGTCCTCGATGTCGTGCAGGCGCGGGCCGATCTCCTCCTGGCTCTTGTAGGCGATCGGCCGGATGTAGACGTCCTCCGTATAGCCGCTCTGCTCGACCAGTTCGGTCGTGAGGTCGCACAGCTCATCGTCGCTGAGCGCCAGCTTGATCTTGAGGATCTTGCAGCTCTGGCGCAGCCGCTCGTAGTGCTCGCGAAGGCGGAAGAGATAGGCTACGTTCTGATCTTCGCTCCAATTGCCGCGGATGCCCTCGAAGCACGCCGTTCCATAGAGGAAGGCGTGCGTTTTGATGCTGATCTTGGCCTCGCTCACGGGAACGATCTTGCCCTGGAAATAGGCCATCTCTTGCGCCATCAGCTTCGGGCTCCTTTCCGGCGATAGTGAGCGCAAGTATACCAAGATGCCTAATCGTGGCCAATACGGCGGCCTTGGCGGCTAGAACCGGCAGGGGATGATGCTGAAGGCACAACCTGGAAATCTGTGAGCCTGCGCCGTCAGATTGCGCCTGCTCGTTTCAGGGCCTGTGCGGCCAAGACCGCAACCGCGACGATGGAGGCGATGAACAGCGTAATCACGACTTCGAGCCCACCCCACCAGTTGCTAATCCAGCCAAGGCTCGCAATCGTAGCCGAGAGGCTGAACAAGATTCCAGTGGCTGCGAGACGCGCCAAGTCCTTATAGGTAGCGATCTCTTGCTCAGGTGGATTTTCCAGTTCGCGAAGCTCCAGAAGACGTGAGACGGCGAACAGCAAGAACAACAAGAGCAGCCCCGCAAGCAGCGGCGTCGAAAGAAGTACAGCGAACGCCACGGTGCCCTCATCGCTAGCTATAAAGGTGGCCGAAGGGACCGCCAGTTGGAGGTTCATGAGCGGCATGATACCACAGTGGACCGGCAGGAGCCCTTGACTCGCAATGCTACACTAGGAGCCGCAAACGTCAGCGCAGGGAGCGCCGCAACGAGCGCATGGTGTGCGGGGAGAACGTCTATGTCCTACGAGCATCTCATCTACGAACATGACCCGGAGACTCACGTGGCGACCGTCACGCTCAACAAGCCCGAACGGCTGAACGCCATCGATCAACAGGACCATCGCGACATCCTGGACCTGTGCGAGCGCATCCAAGAAGACGACGCCGTCTGGGCCGTCATCTGGACCGGCGCCGGGCGAGGCTTTTGCTCCGGCGCGGACGTGGGCAACCGGCCCGCGGCTGCCGAAGCTGCCCAGGCTGCCGCGGAGCCGCGGCTCAACCAGCTCTTGGACGAAAGCTCCTGGATCAGCCGCCAGGGCCGCGCGCTGTACGCCATCGACAAGCCGATGATCGCCGCCATGAACGGCGTCGCTGCCGGTGCCGGGTTTTCGCTCGCCCTCTGCTGCGACATCCGCGTAGGCTGCGAGAACAGCCGCTTCACGACCGTCTACCAGG
>JADFRJ010000193.1 GCA_022561355.1 Chloroflexota bacterium
ACGAAGGCCTCACCGAGGACCTCCAGCAAGAGATCGATGGCATGGTCGAAGAGCTGGACAAGCTCGAACTGGAGCTGACGCTCTCCGGCCCCTACGACCGCCGCGACGCGATCCTGGCGATCCACGCGGGCGCCGGCGGCACCGAGTCGCAGGACTGGGCGGAGATGCTGCTGCGCATGTACCTGCGCTGGGCCGACAAGCAAGGATTCGAGACGAGCGTGCTGGACTCGACAGCCGGCGAGGAGGCCGGCATCAAGAGCGCCACCATCGAAGTGCGCGGCGAACTGGCCTACGGCTATCTGACGTCGGAGCGCGGCGTCCACCGCCTCGTGCGGCTCTCCCCGTTCGACTCGGACCATTCGCGCCACACGTCGTTCGCGCTGGTCGAGGTGCTGCCGGAGGCGGAGAGCGCAACCGAAGTGAAGATCGAACCGGACGACCTGCGCATCGACATCTACCGGGCGAGCGGGCACGGGGGCCAGCATGTGCAGAAGAACTCAACGGCTATCCGCATCACGCACCTCCCAACCGGCTTGGTCGTCATCTGCCAGAACGAGCGGTCGCAATCGCGGAACAAGGAGAGCGCGATGAAGGTGCTGGAAGCTCGGCTGCTGGAGAAGGAACTCGAACGCCAGGCGGAGAAACGCGAGAAGCTGAAGGGCGAACACGTCGCGGCGGGCTGGGGCAACCAGATCCGCAGCTACGTGCTCCACCCGTACAAGATGGTCAAGGACCATCGAACGGACTTCGAAGTAAGCGACGCCGAGGGCGTGCTGGAAGGTGACGTCGATCCCTTCATTACGGCCTACCTAAAGTCGAAGATAGGCTCGGACTAATCATGACGCGCATGCTGAAGATCGCCATCGTTGCTGCCCTGCTAGCAGCAGGCTTCCTCATCCTTGCGGGCGTCGTCTGGACAGCGAACGCCCAGACGAACATCGAGCTGCGCGAGTCCAACGCGCGGAGCGATTTCCCCAACGGCTTCGTGTTCAACATGACCGTCGAAGCTGCCGCCGGCCTGGATGAAGTACGGCTCGTCTACGAGATCGCGCCGGACGGCGTGCGGGCGACCGCGGTGCCGGCCTGCACCGAGGGCCAGATCGCGAGCTGCCGCTTCGAGCTGGGTGCGAACGCGCGGACGCTCCTCATCCCAGGCGCGGAAGTGACCTACTTCTGGCGGATCACCAGCGGCGGCGTGACCACAGACACCGATCCGCAGTTGGTCGTGTACGAGGACACGAGGTTCGATTGGCAGACGGTGACCGAAGGGAACCTCACGGTCTGGTACTACAGCGGAGACGAAGACGAGGCCCGCGCGGTGCTGGCCGCGGGCCTCGATACGTTGGACCGCATCGGCGCGCTGCTGCGGACGACGGTCGACTTCCCCGTGAAGATCCTCTACTACGACACGGCCCGCGACATGCAGGCGGCGATCATCTCCAACAACGCGGAGGGCGTGATCACGCGCGGCGAGGTGGTCTACTCGGACACAGCAATGGTCTCGGCGGACTCAGCGGCGGGCGACATCACGCGCCACGAGGTCACGCACATCGTCGTCCGGCAGGCGATTGACGGTCCGTTCGGGCTGCCGGACTGGCTCAACGAAGGCACCGCCGTCTACTCTCAGATCCAGCCGCTTGGCGGCCAGCAGAGTGCGCTCGACTTAGCGATCCAGAACAATCAGGTGCTCTCCGTACGCAGCCTAAGCTCCGCCAGCAGCGGCGCGATCGCCAGCCGCGTGTCGCTGTTCTACGGACAGTCGTTCGCGCTCGTCGATTTCTTGATCGAAACATACGGCGAGCAGAAGTTCGCGGACCTGTTCGCCGCGTTCAAAGAGGGCGACACGACCGCCGGAGCGCTGGAGCAGGTGTATGGGTTCGACCAGGATGGCCTAGAGAACGAGTGGCGCGCCAGCGTCGGCCTGCCACCGAGGTCGGTTCCAACTCAGCCGGCGGATGCGGAGGACGTGGCGCCCACCACGGCGCCGGGTCCCGATCTCGACCGCAATGCGGACGGCGACGGCGTGTCCGGCATCCTGATCGCCGTGATCGTGGCGTTGACGGCGGTCGTGGCGGGAGGGATCGTATTGGCGGGCCTGCTGGTCGTTCGAAGAGCCGGTTAGCGTTCCGACGTAGCCGTGCCAACCCCCAGCGACGGGTTCTCGCGGCTGAGCGGGAGTTCCAGGCCGCCAAAGTAGCCCGGCCGGTATCCGTAGACGGCGAACGTACTGCGCGCGGCATCGGCGGTGTAGTAGATGGTGCGCCCCTCCGTGATATACCGCTGAAGCCGATCGTAATCGAGCAGCCAGACGTACTCGATTGCCGGCCTGTCATCGCATCTGGGATCGCAGGCGTGCCCCTTGTCGGATAGCTGGCTGATGGCGCTCTTGTCGTCCTCCAGCACGGCGATATCGAGCTCGTCCTTAAAGAGCATCGCGAGTTCGGGGTAGATGAAGCCGACGACGACGACGGCGGGGTTACGAATCTCCCGCCGCTCCGTCGTGATCTCACGCACCTCCTCCGCGAAGTTGCGTTGGTTCTTGAGCGTGTCGATGTCGGAGAGCAACATCCCCTTGCCGATGCGCGCGCTGGTGAACGTGGAGCGATCGATGCCGATCACATCATCCGGAGAGGTGACGTCTACGAAGCCGGACACGACGATCGCTACTAAGGCGAACACCAGCACACCGCGGCTCATGTAGCGGGCCATCAGGAACAAGCCGAACGGGAACAGGGGCAGCAGGTAGGCGATCTCGTGCGGTAGGCGCGTGTAGGAGACCATGAGCACAACAATGGCCGCGACCCAGACCAGCACATGTGGATCGCGAAGGAGGTCCGCAGGCAGGCGTCGCAGCCGCGGCAACGACAACACCAAGGCGAGGCCCAACGCGGACACGCCGACGATGCCGAGGCCGTCTTTGCCGAGCCGCTTGATGAACTCCTCGAACTGCACTTCCTGGTCGTAGAAGTTCAAGAAGCTAGCACCGTACGTCAGGATCACCGGCAGAAACGCGATGAGAACCGTCGCGATGGTGGCCAGCGTCAGCGGCCGGACCTGCTCTCGGCTCTTGGTCCGGAACAGCAGCAGCCAGAAGACCGGCAGCATGAATAACGAAGTGAGCCGGAAGCCCGCAGCGATCCCAAGACTAATGCCGGCCACGCTAGGCGATTTATATGTGAGCGCCAGATAAGCGCCGAGCAGGAACGTGAGCGCCCACATGTAGTCCATGGTCATGACGCTGTTGATCCAGAGGAGCGGCGCGAACGCGAAGCCGATCGTGAGCACTCCGGCGTTCGCGGTGTCGAGGCGTCGGGCCAGCCAGGCGAACACGTAGACGCCGGCGAGCGAAATCGCCACGGTGCTCAAGTTCGTCGCGATCCAGCCGCCTTTGATGAAAAGGGCGGTGGCAAACTCATGCAGTGGATAGCCGGGCAATCGCGATGGCAGATACTCGCCCTCATTCCAGAGGTAGTCGGCTACGAGGGCGACGCGCCATGCGTCAGGGTCGGTACCGTAGCCGAGGTCGAGCCAGTATGCGCGCGAGGCGACATAGATGATCGCGAGGATGAGAAACGGGAGCGGCCGGGTGAAGTCGAGATCGACGAAGGCTGTGAAGATCCTCCCGGTCGTCGCGCGCAGGCTACGAGGCGGAGGGGGAGCGGAGACGGTCGCTTGCATGTCTAGCGAGGCAGAATGAGGCCGCTCTCGGGCGGGGGCCCTGACGCCTGACCGGTTGTTGACGTCGCGCCGCTCTGAGAGGGCGTGGCCGCCGGCGAGCCTGAGACTGATTGCAGGACGGCCTCGACGAGGCCAGCTTCGTCCACGGCCCCAGCGAACGCGGCCTGCTTATTGATGACGATGAACGGCACGGCGCGGACGCCAAGCTGCTCGGCGAGGCGCGGGAACTCGCCGATCTCGGTTGCGGACGCTTCTATCTTTGCACTCGCCTGCGCCAGCCGGAAGGCGGCGCGGACGACGCCCGGGCAGTGGGGACAGGTGGGCGTGACGTAGACGTCTATCGATGAAGCGTCCTTAACCTTCTTGAGCTGCTTCGCCGTCTCCGGTGGCAGTTCAAGCTTCTGCTTAGAGAGGTCGATGATCGTTTCGATGAAGTTCGGGAACTCGTTGCCGCCGGGGACGCCGAAGAAGCGCACCGGCCGGTTCGCGGGCCCGCGAAGGACGAACGCGGGTACCTTATCGATGCCAAGCTTCTGCGCCTCCTCCGCCTCGTCCGCGAACTCGTGCGATGTCAGGAGCACCTTCTCGCTGAGTGCGGACACCTCGTCGATCAGTTTGCCCGCCTCCTCACACGTTGCGCACTCTTCCCGGCCGGGCACGAACAACTTCGACGCGCGCTGCGTAAAGAAGTCGATCTTAACCTTCCCCTCCAGCTCCTGACTGAAGCGGTTCTTGATGTACTCTTGCTCTCGTAACGGAATCACGAGTCTTCTTCCTTCTCCAGTTCGTCCGGCAGCGCTTCTTTTGGTAGCCGCTCCCAGGCGATATAGATGCGCTGGACGACGGTCGCTGAGGTGAGTACGGCCAAGATCCAGAGACCAACCCGCACTTGGTCAATCATAAGCACTACCGCGAGTAGGATCACCCTCACCGCTCTGGTGAAGAGGCCATCCTGCATATCGAGGCCCTGCGACAAAGCCTGCGCCCTCACGTAGCTCACCAGCAGCGAGCCGGCCAGGGCCACGAAGCAGAGGATCGCCTCTTCGGTTTGGCCGCGCTCGACGAAATAGAAGCTGAGCCCACCGAGCAGGGCCGCCTCGGACATGCGGTCGAGCGTGGCATCGAACACGGCGCCGAACTTCGTCGCGCG
>JADFRJ010000194.1 GCA_022561355.1 Chloroflexota bacterium
ATTCGTTGTAGTGCTGGTTGATGTTGGCGCGCTCCTGCGGCGTCAGCGGGCGCGCCTTGTCGCCGGCGTAGCGGTTGACGTCGATCACAGTGCGCATGGCGTCCCAGTTCGACGGCGATTCGATCTTGATCACTTCGGCGCCGAGGTCGTGGAGCATCAGGCCGAGGAACGGCCCGGCCCAGTAGATCGTCCAGTCGACGACGCGCATGCCCGCCAACGGGAGCTTCCCTGATCGCCAGTCCACTTAAAGCAACTCCTCGTTCGCTTCGCCGAGGCCGGGCGCGGGCACTGGCGGCTGCTCGTGCAGCCACGGCGGGCCGAGGACCGAGACGCTCCCGCCATCAGGAAGGTCCATCTCATGCGCCACGCCCCGGCCTCGCCACTGCTCGGACGCCAGGAGTCGGTCGGGCGTCTCCATCACGGTCATCGGATCGCCCTTTAGGGCGAACGCGCGCAGCTCGTCGCTCGTCTTGCCTAACGTCCAGCCCGTGAGGACGGCCTGCAGCTCGTCGTTGTGCTCCAGCCGCGCGGCTTGCGTGGAGAAGCGCTCATCCTCCAGCTCATCGAGGCCGACGGCGGCCTTCAGCCGCTCCCACAGCGGCGGCGCGAACGCGGTCAGGTAGACGAAGCCGTCCGAGCAGGGATAGACGCCGTACGTCGCGGAGACGCTCAGTCCGGCCCGGTTCGCGACGGCCCCTAGGTTGAGCGCCGGGCCGCGATGCTCCGAGTTGGTGGCGACGACATCGAGGACAGCGAGGTCGAGCGTCTCGCCCTCACCACTCACGTCGCGGAGCAAGACGTTGCTTATTGTCCCTGCGAACGCGGAGAGGCCGGCCTGGTACTCCGCCTGCGAGCCGTAGTTGGAGAGCGGCGGGCGGTCGGGATCGCCGGTGATTTTGAGCTGTCCGCCCAGGGCAAGCTCCACCAGGTTCGTGCCGGCGTACTCGCGATACGGGCCGGTATCGCCGAAGGGCGTTACTTGGGTGATGACGAGCGCCGGCGCGCGAGCGCGGAGCGCGTTCGCGTCCAGCCCGAGCGGTTCGAGCGCCGACGTCGGCCAGTCCGTGATAAAGACATCGGCCCCGTCGATGAGCGCACGCAGCTCTTCTGCCTGCGCTTCCGTGTCGAGCACGACCGAGCGCTTGCCCGCGTTGACGTGCAGATGGACGGCGGACACATCGCCAACGAACGGGCCTTCGCGCCGCAGCGGATGGCCGCCGGCAGGCTCGACAAGCACGACCTCCGCGCCCGCGTCGGCGCAGAGGCGGCCGGCGAACGCGGCGGCCGCGGTCTCGCTCAGTTCGATCACTCGCAGGTCGTCGAGGGCGCGCATCGTGCCATGGTAGGTAGTTCCTGAAAGCGCTGTCAATTCCTGCCAAGCGCTAGTTGACGTGTTCCGGCGGCTCTACTATGCTGGAGCGCACCCCGCACCGACAACATCAACGCGACCACGAAAGGGAGAACCATGACGACTGAGGAGAAGGCGCCCGCGAAAGCGAAATACACGCTAGAGAAGCCGATAGAAGAGACGGTCCTCTACGAGAAGATCACGAAGGACATCGTCACGATCACGCTGAACCGCCCGGAGAAGCACAACGCGATCTTTCCGCCGGACCAGTTCAACGAGATCTCGCGCAAGATCGCCATGGCCGTCGACGACGACGACATCAAGTGCATCATCATGCAAGGCAACGGCAAGTCGTTCTGCTCCGGCGACGACCTCAATCTGGCCCCGTACGACACCTACGGTGGCGCGCCCGGTGTGAAGCCATCACAGCGCATCCGCGTAAAGGCGATGCATACGTGGCTCAACGGCATGTATCGTGCGCTGCTCTACTGCCCGAAGACGATCGTTTGCAAGGCGCAGGGGTGGACGATCGGCGTGGGCCTCGCCATCCTGATGTGCTGCGACATCGCCATCGCCGGCGAGAGCGCGGTCTTCAGCCAGCGCCAGCAGCGCACGGGCTTCGGCGGCCTCTCCATGGGCTGGCAGCACATCCAGCTCCTGACCATCGGCTACAAGCGCATGCGCGAGTGGCAGCTCACCGGCCGGACGCTGAACGCGGAGGAGGCCAAGGAGTGGAGCGTCATCAACCAGATCGTGCCGGACGACAAGCTCGATGACGAAGTGATGCGCTATGCGAAGGCCGTAGCCCTCAACCCGGCCGACAGCCTGATGATCGCCAAGACGCACCTGCACATGATGTTCGATCTGCTGGGCATGAACGGCCAGTTCACGGCCGGCGCCCTGGCCTACCCCCTGTTCACGAATCTGAAATGGGAAGACGAAGAGTTCAACTTCCTCAAGCGGCGCGGAGAGGTCGGCACGACCGAAGCGTTCGCGGAGCGCGAGAGGCGCTGGGCAGAGCTGGGCTTCTAGGAACCGGACACCCGCACTATGGCAGGCCCGCTCGACGGCATTCGAGTCCTTAACTGGTCGCAGTTCACGCCGTCCAGCGCCGGCTACATCCTAGGTGATCTTGGCGCCGACGTGATCAAGATCGAGCACCCGGTCCAGGGCGACGCCTACCGCGGCATGGGTACCATGTACGGCTCCGCCATGTCGATGAAGGGCGGCCGCCACGCCGGCTTCGAGGCGGTCAACCGCAACCAGCGCAGCATGACGCTGGACCTCAAGCAAAACGCGGGCCGCGAGATCCTCTACCAGCTCGTCGAGCAAGCGGACGTCTTCTTCACGAACTACACGCGCCGCGTCGCGAACGACCTGCAGGCCGACTACGCGACGCTCTCCGCCAAGAAGCCTGACCTGATCTACGCGGTCTCCAGCACCTACGGCCCGGAGGGGCCGTGGGCGGAGCGTCGCGGCTTCGACCAGACCGCGCAGGCGCGCAGCGGCCTGATGTTCGCGATGGGCGAACGCGACTTTCCGGAGCCCGTGCAGACGGTCTCCGGCATCGCCGACCAGATGGGCGCGACCATCCTGGTGCAGGGCATCCTGGCCGCGCTCGTCGCCCGCGAGCGGCAGGGCATCGGGCAGCTGATCGACACCTCCCTGCTCGGCAGCATGCTCCACCTGCAGTACATGGGCCTCAGCGTCACCAGCTTTCGAGGAAAGTCGTGGGCGCGCCACGCGCGGAAGAAGGCCCCCAACCCGCTCACGAACCACTATCGCTGCGCCGACGGCAAGTGGATCCTCTTTGCGGAGATCCAGGCCGACCGCTTCTGGCCGGAGTTCTGCCAGGCGCTCGGCCTCGATGAGTTGATCGACGACGAACGTTTCGCGACCGCCATGGGCGGGCGGCGTGAGCACGCCGTGGAGCTGATCGAGATCCTCGACCGCACGCTCGCGCAGAAGCCGCGCGACGAGTGGGTGCGCATCTTCGAGGAGCGCAAGGCGCCGTTCGCCTACTCGCCCGTGCAGGACTACTACGAGGTGTTGGAAGACGAACAGGTGCTAGCCAACGACTACGTCGTGGACTTCCAGCACCCGGAGGCGGGCGACATCAAGGCGATGGGCCACCCCGTGCGCTTCAGCGAGACGCCCGCCCAGATCCGCAGCGAAGCGCCGGAGTTCGGCCAGCACACCGAAGAGATCCTGCAAGAGCTGGACGGCTACGACTGGGACAAGATCACAGAACTACGCGACGGCGGCGTGATCTAGAAGCTGTCAGGTGACGTGCCATTCTCTCTCGTCCGCATTGTCTCGCTCAGCCGCACCATGCTTGAGCTTTCGCTCAGGTCGTTCATACTCCTGAAAACGATCCTTCAGGCTCCTCCTCAACATAGTCATCCACTCCAGATCACCCTTTGATGGGATGATGGCCAGATTCTTCATATTGCAGCGACGGCAGGAGGACACCAGGTTCTGCGGCACCGTTCGACCACCTCTGCTCCACGGGATAAGGTGGTCGAAATGGGCCGTGTCCATACGAACCTGACGAGTACAGAAGCGACAGCGATGGCCATCTCGCTTGAGGATAAGTAGGCGCAGTTCAGGATCAGCTAGCCTATCATCAGAACACGCTAAGAATCGCTCCAATATGACGTGGCACTCTTCATGCCCTGACTGGCCACGAATCTTTCGCATGCAAATAGGACAGCGCTTCTTGCGCATACGCAGGCTCGCTTTGCTCAGATACTCGCCGAATATCTTTTCCTGCATCCGACTGAGATAACCCTGCGTGATTCGCTTCTCCATAACCTGTCCCGATCGGCTGGCCTCCCCGCGACAGCGAGCAGCCCTACCCGCGCGGCAGGCCCAGCCCGCGTTGGGCCATAATGTTGCGCTGGATCTCGCTCGTGCCGGCGGAGATCGTCCAGTGGAGCGTCAGCAGGTAGGTAAACGCTGGCAGCCCGTCCATCGCCGCACGATACGAGCCCAAGTCCAGCATCCCTCCCAGGCCGAGCGCGTTGACCGCCGTGTTCGCCAGCCGCTGCGCGACCTCCGTGGCGTACATCTTCGAGAGCGACGCCTCGTACGTCGGCGTGAGCTCGCGGTCCTGCATCCAGGCGACGCGATAGGCCAGCCAGCGAGCGACTTCGATCTCGATGCGATGATCCGTCAGCTTGCGCCGCAGCACCGGCGAGACCGGCCCGCCTGCGCGGAGGTGCGCGGCGAGGTCGTCGAACGAGCGCAGGATCGCGCCGACGCGGGCGATGCCGGAGCGCTCGAAGCCCAGCGTCGTCGTCGCGACGTACCAGCCGCGATTCTCCTCTCCGAGCAGATTCTTCGCAGGTACGGACACGTTGTCGAAGTGCGTCTCGTAGAATCCGGAGCGCCCCGTCATCTCCTGGATCGGCGTGTGGCTGATGCCGGGCGACTTCATGTCGACCAGCAGGTACGAGATGCCCTTGTGCTTCGGCGCCT
>JADFRJ010000195.1 GCA_022561355.1 Chloroflexota bacterium
GACGACCCTTGGGTGGCCTCGGCGTTCCTGCGCATCTCTTGGTACAGGAGCGACGACGGAAGCGGCAGCGCCCTCGCGAACGTCGACTCCCCGGCAGCGCTCACGTCTCCACAGCCGGAGTTTCGCCCGCTGACCACGGGCGCGGTGATGGCGCCGCCGGGCGTCCATTCGGCGAGGCTGCGCGTACTGATGCGCCCGCGAGACGCCACGAACGCCGTGATCTACATCGACGATGCCTCCTTCGCGAAGGCTGCCGCACCAGCGCCGCCACCAACAACCACGGCAATCGCGCCCGCGACGGCGACGATACTGCCGCCGCCTACGCCATCCGCCGCCACCAGCACGCCGCTACGACCGACGATCACCCCCGCCAGCGCCGGCACCTCAACGCCCCTGCCGGCGGCGACGTCGACGCTTCCCGCACTCACACCGGCCGCTGCCCCCACGACTGCGACACAGTCTGCCGGACCGCCACGTGAGCTGGCGAACGCGGGCTTCGAGGAAGCGTTGGATGGGGCGCTGACCGGCTGGCAGACGTACGGCGGGCTACTGACGCAAGCGGCCTCGCCGGCGCGGTCTGGCAGCGCGGCGGGCGCGTTCTTCAGCTCCAGCAGCAGCACGAAGTGGGTCTTCCAAACGATCGCCGTGGACCCGGCGGCCTGGTACCAGTTCGACAGCTTCGTCTACCACGACCACGCGTGGGTCGAGTCGGCGTTTCTGCGCGTCTCCTGGTACGCGAGCGAGGACGGAAGCGGCAGCGCCCTCGTTAGCGTCGACTCGACTACGCTGCTCACGGCCCCCGAGCCCGCGTATCGTCTGCTCTCGACGGGGCCGGTGCAGGCGCCGCCGGGCGCGCGTTCGGCCAAGCTGCGCATCATGATGCGGCCGCGCGACGGGACGAGCGCGCTGCTCTACATCGATGACGCGTCGTTCCAGCGGGTGGCCGAGCCGGCCTTCACGCCAGCACAGCAAGACGTCGAGCAGTCCGCGGCGCCCCGTGTTGTGGCCTCCGTGCCGCGAGCGTCGGCCTCATCGGTCCGCGAATCGCTCTCGGCCGCGCGACCCCAGCCCAACCGCGCGCCGATGCCGGCGCCCGTGATCAGGCGCCACTCCCTGCGCACCCCGGACCAGCTCGCGACGCCCCGCGAAGGCGGCGGCCCGCTCTGGCCGTGGGCCCTCTTCGGCGGGCTGACCGGCGCGGGCGTCGTCGGCCTGATAAGCTATCTCGCGCAACGGCGGGAGGCCGCAGCTGTAAGCTGAACGTAGGTCCATAATTTGCAGCCAGCAGAAGCGATGCTTCTACATGGCTCACCGCAGGTGAGTCAGCTACCTGTCCCAGCACCGGCAGCGAGACGTGCCAGGCTACGTCACTCGGCTCGCCGTCCGTTTGACGCACTACAAGGGCCTGTCAGACATGATAGAATCCGCGTACTGGTGCCCGTTCGTAACGGGTCATCCAGAATCGCAAATGGCGCAAGGAGGCCTGGCGATGCGTAACCCGCACCCGCTATCAACGCACTTCCCGCAGTTCGCTTGGGAGTTTAGGTTCAGTGAACGGGCTACCCAATGAAGATCAAAACTATTCAGATCGAAAACTTCCGCAGCTTTCAGGACGAGACCATCACCCTCAATCGCTATACGGCCTTCGTGGGCCCAAATGGAGCCGGCAAATCGAACGTACTCTCTGCCCTTAACGTCTTCTTCCAGGAGCAAGCGTCGTCCAAGACGAACACGGCTAGACTCACGGACGAGGACTATTTCGATAAGAACACGGCAATTCCGATACGGATAACGGTCACATTCCACGATCTCACCCCGGAGGCTGAGAAAGCACTATCTCACTATGTGCGCCAAGGCGAACTGGTGGTCACAGCTGAGGCACACTTCGATCCGGACGCTGAGATAGGTCTAGTCCATTACTTTGGACAGCGCTTGGCAATGCCTGAGTTTGTCCCCTTCTTCGAAGCTGTCAAGCAAAGTGCGAAAGCCCCAGAACTGAACGCCATGTACAAGAGTTTACAGAACCAATTTCCTGACTTAGAGATGGCTGGGTCCAAGGCTGCGAAGGAGGAAACGTTGCAGGCCTACGAAGCTGGCCACCCGGAAAGGTGCAAGCTGAGGAAAAGCGAAGATCAGTTTTATGGCGTAAACAGCACAGGGATGCTCGCACGTTTTGTTCAATGGGTATACGTCCCGGCGGTAAAGGACGCCGGTGATGAGGGAGAGGAGTCAAGAAACACCGCCCTCGAGAAGCTAATTACCAGGGTAGTGAGAACGCGCACCAACTTCGACGAGGAAATCGAAACACTCAAGACAGACACCCTCAAGCGGTATCAGGAACTCTTGGACAGCAACCAAGCAGGTCTCGACGAGATGGCCCAAGCACTTGAGAAACGATTGGCCACTTGGGCACATCCAGGCGCGCGCGTCGGAGCGAAATGGCTTTCTGATCCCAATAAGTCCGTCGTTGTCCAGCAGCCAATTGCTGGAATCAAGACTGGGGAGGGAGATTTTCTCGGTAGCTTGGCAAGGATGGGCCATGGCTTGCAGCGCTCGTATCTGTTCGCTCTCCTGCAAGAACTCGCTGACGCCGACGCAGCGGGCGCGCCTGCGCTCATCCTCAGCTGCGAAGAGCCGGAACTCTACCAGCACCCCCCGCAAGCAAGACACCTAGCGGATGTCTTCCAGCAGTTAGCAGCGGGTAACAATCAAGTCATCGTCACCAGCCACTCGCCGCTATTCGTGAGCGGCGACGGGTTTGAGGACGTCAGGCTGGTTCACCGACCCAACCCCAACGCCGGAACCGTCGTTCGTTGGCTCACATTTCAGGGTCTTTGTGACCGAATCAGGGAGGCAAAGGGTCAGGACCTGGAGAAGGGAACCACCGGCTTGGTGGCAAAGATACATCAGGCCCTTCAGCCTGGAATCGCCGAGATGTTCTTCGCTCAAGTTCCGATACTCGTTGAAGGCCTGGAAGATGAAGCCTACATAACGGCCCAAATGCACTTATCCAGCCTGTGGCCAGACTTCCGTCGCCTCGGGTGCCACGTAATTCCAGTGCATGGCAAGGACAAGCTCATCCAGCCCCTGGCAATAGCTACTGAGTTGAACTTGCCCGTTTTCGTGGTCTTCGACGCGGATGGAGATAACAACGACGAGCGACAGCGCAGAAAGCACGAGACCGACAATAGAGCGCTCATATCGCTTCTCGGCCTCGACTACGAGCCGTTTCCTACATCCAATGCCTGGGGCGACAACCACACGATTTGGCACGAGAATTTAACGAAGGCCGTGAAGAGCGATTTCGGTGACGATTACACCAAATTCACGGAGCCCGTGCGTGTGGACTACGCACAGGAAGGGGGTCTGGAGAAGAACGCCCTGTTTATCGCGGACTGGCTAACTAAGGCACACGAAGATAAAGTGTCGTCTGCGACCCTAGTTACGCTATGCGAGAACATCATCAATTACGCGGAGAAAGTACGCAGGGAGTTTGCGGTACCCATGGCCGCACCTGATCTAACATCTTGAAAGAGACCAACGCGCCTGTCGGTACTCGATCACGCCGCTCTGCTGCCTAACGCCGCGATAAGCGGCCGACCGTGGCTGGCGGCTTTTCTGCGCAAGCAGAAAAGGTGACAGGTAGGGAGGTCCGCTTCATCGCCTTGTTAGGCGTCATTCATAGTCTCCTGTGTCTGCTTTCGGCCAAAAGCGGGCACCAATATCTCGCGGTTCTTAAGCCGATACCAAGTTGGCATTTCCAAGAATTGCGTCGACGACGCGTGAAAGGGGTGCCGTGGCGTCGATTACGATTGCGTTCTTTGGAATGTCTTCTTTTGTCGCATGCAATCGCGCAATGAACTCCCGTTCGCTTGCTCGTCCGTGATCTCCAACAACGTGATCGCCCCACTCGTCTTCAGGTCGGGCGGCAAGACGCCGGTTCAGCGTGTCCAGATCGACCTCAAGAACGAAAACTCCATCGAATAGATCGATGAAACGGTCGAAATTCCTGGAACCGCCGCAAAAGAACGATGCCGCATGACTTTGGTCGGCCACCAAAGCTCTGACCTTATCAACGTCCCAGATCCAGGTATGATGCTCGTGGGCTGAGCCGTCCAAGGGCTCACCGGTCTTGGGATCGCCCCAATAAGCCAACTCCACGTCTCCATCGATGGAGTGGTAGCCGCGCCGTTGCAGCCCGTCGCAGACCGAGGTTTTGCCGGTGCCGGAAACGCCTTCGATTAAGTAGTTTTTGACACCCATGTTCCGTTCCCAATAATAAAACATGCGGCTGTGGAGTTCTTCCCGCGTTTCGAATGGCTCCGCACCCGCCGCCTAGGCTTCCGCTTCCGGTTCCGGTTCGGGTCGAAAGCGGACATTTCCGAATGATGTTTCGATGACGGCTAACGGATCGGCGTTCAGCGGCGTGCGGCGATCTGCCGAGCAGCCTCTTCACACCTCCGGTTTTCGCGATTCTACCATGATCATAGCCGCGCAGCATGAGCACGTCCGCTGCAACGGCTTGTTGGGCGGCGGCCTACTCTCCCTCGTCCTCAAAGAATGTCGCGGCAACTGACAGAAAGAGCATCCCGGCTGTCACCAGACCGAGAACTAGGCTGAGCAGATAGAGCGAGAATGCGTTCGGGCCGCCATGCGGCAGACCCCTTCGAACCTCGAACATCGAACGTCGAGCCGCACGCTATACTTTCCTAAACCCCGCACTAAGGGAGGGACGCAGCGACCATCGAGAACGAAGCCGGCGCAGCACCAGCACGGCCAAGCGGCGATGCGGCCAGCATCGCAGCCA
>JADFRJ010000196.1 GCA_022561355.1 Chloroflexota bacterium
CTGGCCGGCCGGCCGGCGTAAGGACACAGGGCTAAATCAATGCTATGCTGGCGCTATGACTGAGTTCGGCCTCGCCATTCTCCTCATCGGCGCCCTGCTGGTCACGGATCGCGAGCGGCTCGAGTGGGTTTCCGCAAAGGTCAAGGAGCTATCGGAGTGGCTCTCGACCTAAGCGCTATCTGCTGCGGTCGCGGCACCCATCGCCTCGGCGTGGTCGACGCAATCCAACGGGCTGCAGCGGCCCGCCTCCTTCGCACCGGCAGCAACCAGCCACCACTCCCATTGGTTATCGCCATTTCATCTACTACTTAGCTCGTTTGATGCCTCTTGACATCAGAACGTCTGTTCTGTACCATGGTCGCATACTAGAACACCTGTGCGAATGGAGTTAAACATGAAACGTCACCGATGCCCCGACTGTGGCGGCCCGCTAGTGTACGGCGAAGGCTGCTCTTGCTGCCCTATCTGCGGCTTCACTGCCTGCGGCTAGGCCTGACTTCCATCCAGCACCGCAATACGTGCATGCGGAGACGACCATCTCCGCGTCGTTGACCACGTCGCCCGATGCGCTATGATGGCGTCAAGCTGTGTCTACCCGCGAAGGCTTCCACCGCTCAATCGGCCATAGGCCTGCCACCCACCCCGGGTCAGACGCGCCCGAAATTGGCATTCCGGCACACCAAAGCAGGAGCGCATGGTGGAGGATCTAACCAATCGCATCATGGCTGTGGCGTTCGCGTTCCTCTTCATGTTCGCCATCTTCCTGATTATCCTCCTCGTCTGGAGTTCCCCTGACGAGAGCATCAACCAAATCCGGGACCTTGCGGGCTATCTGGACGACCACAACACGACGGAGGCGAAGCTGATCATCACGTTTGGCGGCGTCATCCTTGTCTTGCTCGCCACACTCCTCATCATCTTCGAACTCGTCTCGCCGGAGTCAGACACGTTAACAGTGCAACAGGCCGGCAGCGGCGTAGCCGAGATCAGCTCCGAAGAGGTCGTGCTGCGGGTCGAGGAGGAGCTCCGCGCAGCGCCGCAGATCGATCAGGTCCAGGCGACCATCGTTGGCAGGGGGAAAAAGGCGGAAGTCAGTCTCAGCCTGCATGTCGCGCCCGAGGCCAATCTCGCCAACACGGTCGAGGAAGCTTGCAGGCGAGTAACGGAATTGCTTGAGGGCCAGATGGGCATCGTTCTTGCCAAGCCGCCCTCAGCGGAGGTCCACTACCGCGAGCTGCGCGTCGGCGGACAGCAGCCCCCGTCCGCGGCCCCCTCCACGCAGACGGCCGCCCCATCTATCGCTTCCCCGCCACCGGCAGACGCTGAACCGCCGGCCACCGAATCCCAGGAGAGCACGGATGCCTCAAGAGAACATCCCCCGGCCGGCTCCTGATCAGCTTCCGGCGATCATCGAAAGCCTGCTGTTCGTAGCCGAAGAACCGCAGAGTATCGGCACGCTCTCGAAGACCCTGAACACACCGCGCCAGGGAATCGAGCGCGCCATCGAATCGCTGATCGACTCGACTGCTGACCGCGGCATCTACGTGCAGCGCCAGGGCGACCGCGTGCAGCTCAGCACCACCCCTGAAGCCGCTCCGTACATCGAACACTTCTTGGAGATCGACCACGGCCACCTCACGCGCGCCTCCCTGGAGACGCTCGCCATCATCGCCTACCGGCAGCCGGCCACGCGCGGCACGGTCGAGGCGATCCGCGGAGTCAACTCCGACCATGGCGTTGCGACGTTGCTCGCGCGCGGCCTGATCGAAGATGTGGGACGAGTGCCCGGCCCGGGGCGCGCAGTGCTCTTCGGCACCACGATCCGCTTCCTGGAGTACTTCGGACTGCAGAAGCCAGAAGACCTCCCAGCTCTGCCCGAGTTCGCTCCAAGCGACACGGACGGCGAGGCCTCCAGAGCCGACGCAGTAGAAGCACCGGACGCGGATGCAGAGGAGGCTAGCGTTGGTGACGACGCGGCGGAGCATGAGGCCAACGAACAGCTAGACATGAACGAGCCGCATGAAGGTAGCAGCGGCGGCGCCGAGGCACCGGAAGCCCCTTACGCTGATGAATCGAAGACGCTCAGCAGCGTCGAGCCGTAGACCTGATGGGCATGACCGTAGGCGTCTGCCGGATTGTGCTCCGGCTGCCTGAGAACGCCTCGCTCAAGGGTAAGCGGCGGGTTGTGAAGTCGCTAATGGAAAAGCTGCGGAACAAGTTCAACCTTGCTGTGGCTGAAGTAGACGCCAACGACAGCTGGCAAATCGCCATCATAGGCCTCACCTGTGTTTCCAACGACGCGCGGCACACACGGCAGATGCTGGACCGCGCCGTGGACTTCATCCAGCGGACGCGTCTGGACGCCGAACTGCTGGAGAGCGAGATAGAAATTTCCAGAGCGTTCTGACAGAACGCGCCTAGCGGCTGGCTAGGATCGTGACCACAATGCCGTCGTTGAGGGGCGTACCTGCCAAGGGGCTCTGGTTGAAGATGATCCCAGAGGGTACCGCATCATTGTCCACCTCCACGACCACATAAGGCACTCCGGCATCTGTGAGAGCGGTGATCGCGACCAGGAGGTGCTGTGCGGCGAGATCGGGTGTCACACCATCTTCGATCACTAATTCACCCGGCTCATCGGCTGGGATGTCGGGGGGCTCTGCGCCTTGGCGGCCGTTCGTCGGGATCGGTTCCTGAACCGAGACTGGCGAATCGCTGCCACCACCCCCCCGGTCCCAGAACATCACGACGCCCACGACCAGCAACAGCACGACCACCACGCCGGCGATCATCCAACTCGCGGACACCAGCGGCATGCCCACCTCGCGATGCACGTCCGGCAGAGGGGGGAGTTCCGGCTCGGGCCTCGCGCCCGGTAGCTGCTGGACGAACTGGGCGGCATCCAGGCCCAGATACTGGGCGTAGGTGCGCATGAACGCGCGCGCATAGACGGGCGCTGGCAGAATGTCCAGATGGCCGTCCTCCAGCGCCTGCAGGTACTTGGTGGAAATTCGGGTGTCGCGCTCCACATCGCGGAGCGTCAGTCCGCGGGCGTTCCTCGCCTCGGCGAGCGCGTTCCCGAGCCCTTCAGTGGTCATATAAGTGCGTCACGCCGACTATATCCAGCGTTGAGCCAGGGAGCAAGCGCATAACGATTGTCGCCCAACGTTATGGTCGATATCATGAGGTTGGCGATCTCACAGAACCCTTAGCCAGCGGAGGAGCCGGCACAAGTGCGCGTGATTATCATCGGTGGCACACGGTTCATCGGCCCCCCGGTCGCACGGCAACTGGCCGAAGCGGGCCACGATGTGACGGTCTTCCATCGCGGACAACATGAGCCGGAGCTGCCTAAGAGGATCGAGCACATCCACGGCGACCGGCTCCAGTTCGCTGAACACCAGGCCAAACTCAAGCAGCTCCGGCCGGACGTGGTGCTGGACATGGCTGCGTTCACCCAGCAGGAGGCGCTCGCCACGGTGAGCGCGTTCCGTGGTGTCGCCCGGCGGCTCGTCATCATCAGCAGCCAGGACGTGTATCGCGCGTACGGCCGCTTTCATGAGAGCGAGCCGGGCCTGCTCGAGCCTATGCCGCTCACGGAATCGGCGCCGCTGCGTGAGACGTTCTACCCGTATCGCGGGGAGGGGCGCGGCCTCGATAGCTACGACAAGATCCTCGTCGAGCGGGCGGCCCTTGGCAGCACCATCCTGCCCGCCACCGTCCTCCGCCTGCCCATGGTCTACGGCGAGGGCGACTACCAGCACCGGCTGCTGCTGGAGCTGAAGCGCATTGACGACGGGCGCCCCGCCATCCTGATCGAGCAGCGCATGGCCGCCTGGCGCTGGACTCGCGCGTACGTGGAGAACGTCGCGGCGGCGATCGCGCTCGCCGTGACCGACGACCGCGCCACGGACCGCATCTACAACGTCGGCGACACGGAGGCGCTGACATACGCCGAGTGGGTGCGCCTCGTCGGCCATGAGGCCCGCTGGGAAGGGGGCGTCGTCGTCGCGCCGGACAACACGCTGCCGCCGAAGCTCAGCCCGCTCAAGGGCAACTACGCCCAGCATCTCGTCGCCGACTCTACACTCATCCGCGTGGAGCTGGGCTATCAGGAGCCCGTTCCCCGAATGGAGGCGCTCCGGCGCACGATCGCTTGGGAACGGGAGCACCGGCCCGAAAACGTCGCGAAGCTGCTGGACTACGCGGCGGAGGACGCCGCCCTGGCCGAACTGCGAGCCAGGGCCGCTCCGGCTGATGCGCCGCGTTCCCCTCTGCTACCCTAGCGCCATGTGTCGCAGCATCAAGACGCTCCGTGGCACCGAGTTCACCGACGAGGAGATCGCGGCGGCGGCCCTCCAGTTCGTGCGCAAGGTGAGCGGCTATCGCAAGCCTTCACAGGCGAACGAAGCGGTGTTCGACGGCGCGGTCCAGGAGATCGCCGCCTCATCGCGACGGCTGCTCGACTCGCTGGTTTCGCGGAGATAGAAGACCTCAGGCAGCATCAGGCCGCTGACGCGGAGCTAGAACACCTCCGGTGTCCAGGGCAGCGGCGTCCAGCCGAACGCGGCGTCGGCGCGGCGCAGCGCGTCCGGATCGCCGTCCACCCTACCCGCCCGCGCGAGCAGCGAGAGCTGCGTCCCGCCCATGTACGCGGCACCGAGGTCCGCGGCGTTCACGGTGATGTCGGCGCCGGCGTCGGTGCGCTTGCAGGTCGCGCCGTCCGGGCCGCCCTCGAGCCGATAGCGCCCTTCCGTCCAGTCGCAGAACGGGTCGCGCACGTCGATGACCAGGCTGACGTCGCT
>JADFRJ010000197.1 GCA_022561355.1 Chloroflexota bacterium
CGAGATAGCCGGACGCTTGCTCGACCTGGATCGCTCAGGATACGCGCGGCTTGCGAGGAACTCTATCGATGGCTCCTTTGCGCCAGAGGAGCTCAAGCGAGAGATTCGTGCCGAGATCGAGACGTGGGAACAGAGTGCTGGATCCGCGCGCGGCTAGCTGGCGCGCTGCACGGTGCTGATCTGTTTTCCAATCTCCGTCAGCGCCTCGACCAGCTCTGCGAGCGAATACGGTCCGCCCAGCGGGTACTCTAGCAGCGCCCTGAAGTCCACCCAGTACTTGTTCCGGCGGCCCTCTTTCTTTCGCGAGATGATCTCATCCTCTTCCATCGCGCGCAAGATCGAGAGCGCCGCTCTCTCCGTGATGCCAACGGCCAACGCGATCTCCCGCAGGGTGGAACGTGGGTGCTGGGCGACCTGCATGAGTACCAGCGCATGGTTTGTCACGAAACGCCACTTGGCCATTGGTCACCTCTCCTTTTTGGGGCTTGACAAGAATCAAACTACGAAGTATGATACTGGCATCAGGAATCCGGTAGCAAGGGGCTGGTATGAGTAATCCAGCGTTGAGCATCCAGTAACCAGCATCCAGTAATCAACTTCTACCGTATCACCCAGGGATACGTCAAGTCGTTACTGAATGCAGACCTGGAATCGGGTTCCGGGCCGGAGCGGGCCAATCAAGTGGTGGTGGTGGTAGGCAAGGGTGGTGCGATTGGATCGCTCCGGCCATTCCATCGGGGGACGAGGACTTGGGAGGAGGCAGGGATTGTGTTAGTCCTCGATCGGAAAGTTCACGAAGGCTTCTGGATAGAAGGCAGAATATTCATCAAAGTCCTCAGCATTGGTAGGCGGCGCATCAAGCTCGGTATCGAGGCGCCGAGAGAACTCACGATTGTCCGCGAGGAGCTTGTCGAGCAGTCGGCGAGCCCGCCGAACGGACGAGACGTAGCTGCTCCAGCGGAGGCTGCTCCGACGGAGCAGGAAGAAGAGACCTTCCGGCCTGTGCGTCGATGAAACTTTAAGGCGGGGACATTGACGCCGTCCGGTCGGCCTAACAGGGCGGCCCTTCCACCGGTAATCACCGGAAGGGCCGCCCGGCCACGTCTGGGACCGCTACTCGAATAAGGTGGCTTGGCCGGCGGGCGCTCTGGCGTGCGGTTTCACGCCCAGATGCTCGTACGCCGCCTTCGTGACGACCCGGCCGCGCGGCGTTCGCTGGAGGAAGCCCAACTGCAGGAGATACGGCTCGTACACGTCCATGATCGTGTCGGCCTCTTCGGAGATGGCGGCGGCGATCGTATCCAGGCCCACGGGGCCGCCGTTGAACTTGTCGATGATCGTCCTCAGAACGCGGTGGTCTACGTCGTCGAGGCCAAGTTCGTCGATCTCCAGCCTCAAGAGCGCTTCGTGCGCCACTTCTGCCGTGATCCTGCCGTCCGCCATCACCTGTGCGTAGTCCCGCACGCGTCTGAGCAGCCGGTTCGCGACGCGGGGCGTGCCGCGCGAACGCTGAGCGATCTCCTGTGTCCCTGCCTCGTCAAGGTCGACCTCTAGGATACGCGCCGAACGTGCGACGATCTTCGCGACCGCTTCGACGTTGTAGAAATCCAGCCGGAACACCAAGCCAAACCGGTCGCGCATCGGCGGGCTCATCATCGCGTAGCGCGTGGTGGCGCCGATCAGCGTGAACCTGGGCAGCGCGAGGCGCAAAGTGCGCGCGCCTGGGCCTTTGCCCGTCACTATGTCGACCGCCCAGTCCTCCATTGCCGGGTAGAGGACCTCCTCGACGACGTGCGCGAGCCGGTGTACCTCGTCGATGAACAGCACGTCGTCCTGCTGGAGGCCGGTGAGGATCTGAGCGAGGTCGCCCGCGCGATCGATCGCGGGCCCGGACGTTGTGCGCACGCTGACCCCCATCTCAGACGCGATGATGTTGGCGAGCGTTGTCTTGCCCAGGCCCGGCGGGCCGTAGAGGAGCACATGGTCGAGGGGGTCGCCGCGCTGCTTGGCGGCTTCGATGCCGATGCGGAGGTTATCTTTGACCTTGTCCTGCCCGATGTATTCGTCGAGGTGACGCGGCCGCAGCGACGTCTCAAACGGTTCGTCTTCGTTGTTGGGCGCGCCGGCGATGATGCGGTCCGCGGTCACGGGTCCCTCCGATGCTGCTCATTGTACCAGCATCGTCTCGTGCGGGTTACTACAATGCGAGTGTGCGTTGGCGATTCACCTTCGTGTGCTCATGGCTCGCGCTGGTAGCGTGCGCGACCGCGCTCTCCGTGCTCGCCGCGCAGTACGACACGTTGCCCGGCGACGCACGCATCATGGCTTGGGCGCAGGACAGAGCGTTCCCCGGCGAGACGTTCTCAGACATCGTTCGCGGGATCACGACAACCGAAGTGGTCCTAGCGACGGGCGCGATCATCGCGGTGCTCCTCTGGGTGGCGGGCCGCCGTTGGGAGGCGGGCCTGCTCGTGCTCGGACTGGTGCTCTTGCCGCTCCTGCAAGGTGGGCTGAAGGAGCTGGCCGACCGGCCACGCCCTGCTGAGCCTCTCGTCGAGCTGCGCGCGGGCTTCTCGAGCGAGAGCTACCCGGCCGGCCACGTCATGAGTCCGTCCTATCTCTATGGCTTCCTGCTCTATCTCGCTGTCAGGAGATCGATGCCACGGATATTGAGCTACGTGGTTGGCATCGGGGCTGGGCTCGCCATCGTCTTCGCCGGTCCGCCCAACGTCTGGCTTGGCGTTCACTGGCCCAGCGACGTCCTGGGCGGCTGGGCCTGGGGCCTCGCGCTGGCGGGGCTCATGATCCTGACGCTGGAGCGGGCCCGTGCCCGTTAGGTGTAGACCGCGATCACCACTGCGTCCTGGGGGTTCGTGTCGTCGAAGAGGAGGATCGCGCAGCTCCGGCCCGCCACCATCTCCCCCGACGCGATGTTCCGCGCGACCGGCACGTCCGAGAGCCAGACGCTCAGGCTGCCGGCCACCTGGACCGTTGCTGTGTAGGCGCCGCTGTTGAACGATTTCACTTCCCCTCGTCGAACGTCCATCTCGTCCCCCTTATACGTTGCCCAGTAGCAGCCGCTGCTCGTAGAGCGGCGATCGCCGCGCCCGGCTGCGCCTCAGGTAGCGCAGCTCGACTCCGATGATGCGGTAGTCCACGTCTGAGAGACCGGCCAGGCCGTCTGTGATGGAGACGACGTCGTACAGCTCCTGGCCGCAGTTCACCGGCGCAACGACCTCGCCCAGCGCGGCGGAGAGCGTCTCTTGGCGGAGTGCAATGCCTGCGCGTTGTTCGACCTTCGCCTGCGTCGTCAGGTTGAGGTCGAAGACCTGGCGCACCTGGTCGAACTGGTCATCGATCTCAGCCCAGTCGAACTCCTCAGCAAACGCGTCATCGCCGAAGATCTGGACTCGGTTCGCCGCCAGCCCCTCCGAAGCGTAGCGCGCGTGGGAGATCCGATGGCCGGTTCCGTAGTCGTAGCTGGACGTGTCCGCCGCTTTCGTTTCGGAGAGGAAGGAAAGCGAATCGGACATCCTGATCGTATCCGGCAGCATCGCCAGCAGGCGTTGGACGGCGCGGAGTCCGCTCTCGCCTGGGTGGATCGTGAAGTCCGGCCTGTGGTTCGTCGCGGTCGTGCTGATGCCGATGTTCAGCAGCTCGACACCCGCGCGCCCGACGACGAAGCTGAGGATCTGAGCGACGGACTTGCCGCCCGCCACCCAGGTGTGCTGTCTGCGCGCCCGCCAGCGCTCGATGAGCGACCAAGCGTCGCTGGCGTGGAGGATTAGCGTCGCCTCGCCTCCCGACGATGTATGCTCCCAGCGGTCCAGCCAGTACTTGAGGCCCGGCGAGGAGACCTCCTCACCCGCGGCCGTGATCAGTCCAGGCTTCACCTCAACCTGTGCGCCGCGCCGGATCACGCTGAAGGAGCCGCCTGGCAGGTCGTTGTAGCGTCCATCATCGTTGCGCAGAGTGATCTTCACGCCGCCAGAGGTCCGGCGCGTCTCGAGCGACAGCTCCATCACGTCGTCGCTCAGCTCCAATGCGGCCTCATCAAGTGGCGCTCGCCAGACACCGTCCGGCGTGGAGAGCCAGGCATGGGAGGCGTCGCCCGCAATGGCTGTTCCGTACGCGCTAGCCAGATCGAGCGGCACCGGTTCGCGCCAGCCGTTCGCCTCGAACGTTTGACCGTTGGGAAACCACGTCTGGTGTGGCCGCGAGTACGACACGGTGCCGGCGTATGCCTCGATGAAGAAGAGGCGCGCCGTGTCAACGTACGCGAGGAACGGAGCGGAGAAGCTCACATCAGACCCGTCGTCGGCTTCCGCCACCTCTATCAGTCCCGACCAGGTGTCCGCGGCCCGCGACACGCCATCGCCGTAGATCACAGTCCACAGGCGTGGATTGTCGTTCGTGTCCACGCCCGCGATCGCTATGTGGAAGTCGCCGGCGAGCGCCACGGCCACGCCATCGATGCTGCTTGCCGAGTGCGACCAGGCCGCCGGCGTGCCCCAGCTCCCCGTCGCGCGCCGCACAGCGTAGACCGTCGTCGCGTTCGCGTAGAACAGCAGCGCGTCGCCGTTGCTCTTGAGCGCCACAGCCAGCCATGCGACGTTGGCCAGACTGGCCGCCGTCACGGCGCTGCCAAACGTCGCGCCGTCGTCGCTGCTGTCCTCGACCTTGATGTCGCTCCCGTTTGAGGCGACGTACGCGCGGAGCACGTTGTGGCTGTTGGCGGTGAGCGCCACGCCGGCGTCCGCGACGGAACCGACGTTCGTCCAGGAGCTAAAGTCGC
>JADFRJ010000198.1 GCA_022561355.1 Chloroflexota bacterium
AAGGCCCAGAGCCTGCTGCTGGCTGCCCAGGCCTACGAAGAGCGCCACGAAGAGCTGCCGCCGGGCCGCCGCATCGACGTGATCGCGATCGATCTCGATGCCGACGGCGAGCTGCTCTCGGTTGAGCACATCGAGAGCGCGGTGGAGGAAACATAGGCCGCAGTTCCCAGCCCTGCTCGCCAGGACGCTATACTTCCAGCGTGCCAATCTACGAATACGGCTGCCGCGACTGCCGCAAGCGCTCCAGTGTGTTCGTCCGCAGTATGAACATGGCCGTGAAGGCCACGTGCGAGCATTGCGGGAGCGCGAAGATGGTTCGCCTCATCTCCCGCGTGGCCGTTGGCCGCTCCTCCAGCGGCTCACCCGACGATTTCGACGAGAGCATGCTGGCCGACGTGGACGAGAACGACCCGCGCAGCATGGCCAAGTTCGCCCGCCGCATGCGGGACGAGATGGGCGAAGACCTCGGCCCCGATTTCGACCAGGCAATAGAGCAGATGGAGGCCGGGGAGATGCCGGACGACGGCCCCGTTGGCGACGGCGGCGACTTCCCGATGATGGACTAGGTGTTATGCCGATCTACGAGTTCACCTGCGGCGACTGCAAGAAGCTCACCAGCACGTTCACGAAATCGATGAACGCCAAGATAAACGTCGCGTGCAGCCATTGTGGCAGCAAGAAGATGTCGCGGGCGCTGTCGAAGTTCGCGTACCACCAATCGACGTCTCGCGTTCTCGAGCGGCATGGCGCGGAGCCGGCCAGCCTGGAAGACTACAAGGACCCGCGTCAGATCGGCCGCTGGGCCGAGCGCAAGTGCGACGAGTACGGCATGGAGATGCCGGAGAAGGCGAGGGAGATGATCGACGCCGCCCGCGAGGGCGAGCTGCCGTCTCCCGTCGACGAGCTGTAGCCGTATGGAGACGATCGGCGATCAGCTCGAGCCCATCATGGCGCGCCTGCATGCGACGTTCGCCGACAAGAACGCGGCGCGTGAGAAGGCCCTGCCGCTCTGCCGTGAGGCGCTGCGCAACTCCGCGAACGCCATCCGCGCGGTGCATCGCGAGGAGTTTGGCCGGGCGGAGGAGCTGATCGCGGGGGCGCGGTCGCTCATCGACGAAGCGCGCGAGGCGCTCAAGGACCACCCCGACACGTACCACGCCGGCTTCGTTCACGACGCCCACAAAGAGTACGTCGAGGCCTGCACGACGCTGGCCGTCATCGCCGGCCGGCCGCTGCCAACCCCGGAGGAGCTTTCGGCGTCGCCTTCGGCCTACCTGAACGGTATCGGCGAGACGGTCGGTGAACTGCGCCGCCATGTTCTGGACCGTCTGCGCACAGGCGACGTCGACTACTGCGAGACCATTCTTGCCGCGATGGACGACATCTACGGCGTCATGGTCACCGTCGACTACCCGGATGCGATGACGAGCGGCCTGCGCCGCACAACCGACGCTACACGTGGCATTCTAGAGCGCACGCGGGGCGATTTGACCGTCTCCGTCCGCCAGCGCGAGCTAGAGCGGAAGCTCTCCGAGTTCCAGGGTAAGCTGGGCTAGCTAGCAAACCCATTCCCGACACGCTATAATCGCCCCGCATCAAGCGAGAGGCGAACATGTGGTGGTAAATGCACGCGGCGGAATAGTAACGGTGCTCTTCACCGATATCGTGGGCTCGACAGAGCTCATGCAGCGTCTTGGTGACGATCGCTATGATGTGCTCCGCCGGCGCCACATGGAATTGCTGCGCAAACAGATTGCGGCCTACCGCGGCGGCGAGGTGAAATCTGAAGGTGATGCGCTCATGGCGGTCTTTGTCAGCGCAGTCGACGCTACCGGCTGCGCCGTCGCGATGCAGCAGGAAGTCGATCGCCACCGTGAGCAACACGACGACTCGGAACAGCTACTGCTTCGCGTCGGGGTGGATGCTGGCGAGCCCATTCGCGAGGGGAACGACTACCATGGGACGCCGGTGGTCATTGCCAGCCGGCTCTCGAACAACGCGGACGGTGGCCAGATCCTCGTCTCGCAGCTCGTTCAGCGTCTTGTCGGCAGTCGCGGCGGATTCGACTTCCACGACCTAGAACCGCGAACGCTCAAAGGCATCCTCGAGCCCGTCCCTGTGTGTGAAGTTGGATGGGAGCCTGCCCCTGAGGACGAGCCGGCACCTGGTACCGCTGATGCGCCAACCCCACAGCTACCGTTGCCGGCCACGCTCGTCACGCATCAGCCAGAGACGTTCGTCGGTCGAGAAGCGCAGCTTAAGGAGCTGCAAGCGCGCTAGGACCAGGCCAAACAAGGCACGTGCCAGCTCGTATTTATCACGGGCGAACCAGGCACTGGCAAGAGCAGCCTAGCCGCGGAATTCGCCCACCAGGCGCACAACGATGGCGCGCTCATCCTCTACGGACGGTGCGTTAGCGGCTCGCTGTTGCGCGTTCAGTTCTTTGTCGAAGCCCTACGCCCGCTCCTGTCTGGGCCCATGTCGGAACGGATCCTTCTCAAGCATCGGGACCTTGCCGCGGCGTTGGCCCCCGATCCCGGCAAGTCAGGCGAGACGGACCTGGCGCCCCTCTCGGCGGCGGTCACATCTCTGCTTGACTCGCAGTCGCAGTATCAGCCGATCGTCCTCGTCGTTGACGATTTGCATCATGCGGATGAGGAGACGCGAAGTCTACTCAGACACACACTGTACTCACTCCAGAAGTCGCCTCTCCTCGTCGTAGGGACCTATCCTGAGGACGAGGTTGGCAGGACGCACCCACTCAACGAGCTGCTCGTGGACCTGCGGCAGGAGGCATCGGTCACGAGCGTGGCGTTGGGTGGCCTGAACGAGGATGAAGTTGCTCGCCTGATCGCCGCGCTGGCAGGCAGGGAGTGTGATGTTGAGTTGGGCCGGGCGATCCACAGGCATACGGAGGGCAATCCTCTGTTTGTCGAGGAGGTCTACAACTACCTCTCCGAGACAGGCGCTCTCCATGAGCGGAATGGACGCGTCGCGGCCGATCTACGGGGCGTCTTCGACGTTCCCGAAGGGGTGAGAGATCTGATCGGGCGGCGCTTGTCGCAGCTGAGCGATGACTGCAACAGTTTGCTCAACATCGCCGCGGTCACGGGCAGAGAGTTTGGCCTGGATGCTCTGGAACGGGCCAGCGACCTGCCCATCGACCGCCTCCTCGATCTGCTTGAGGAGGCAGACAACGCCGGCATTATACGCGAGGTACCTGATGCCGTCGGCCGCTACGAGTTCACGCATTCTCTCACCTTCGACACGATCTACGACGAACTGACGAGCACGCGGCGGGTACGGCTGCATGGACAGACGTTGCAATACGCGGACAACGATGGCGTGAAGCTCGCGTACGAAGTGCTGGGTGCGACCGGTCCCTACGTCGTCGCGGTCGGCGTCAGCAACTGCCCGGCGGGCCGCCCGCTCGACCGTGGGATCGCAGAGCACTGGGATCGTGTCGCTCAGATCTGCCGCCCGGTCCTCTACGACGGGCGTGGCGTGGGATTTTCTTCAGCGCCGGACCGGGGCTACAGCCTCTTCACCGCAGTCACCGACCTGGAAGCCGTCCTCACGGCTATCGGCGCGCAACGCGTGATCCTCTGGGGCGCCACCGATGGAGGACCGCTCGCGATCCAGTACGCGGCTGGACATCCCGAGGTTGTCGCCGGCCTGCTTCTGCTCGGCACGACACCAAAGCTGGTTAGCGGAGACGGATTCGAATTTGGCGTAAATCCGGCAGTCATTCAGTCGTTTGCAACGATGGGCTCGACCGATCGAGACCGCGCGACGGCGACGGCTTTGCAAACACGGGCTGCTAGCCGTGGCAGCCAGACCTACGTCCTCGAGATCATGCGCCGTGTTCCCGAACACGCCTGGAGCCGGCTCATTTCCGGGATATTCGGCGCAGACGTACGGGCCCAGCTAGCCGAAGTCCGTGCACCTGCGCTGATCGTACACGACCCCGCCAACGACTATATTCCAGTGGAAGCTGCCTACCTACTCCATGAGGAGATTCTTGATAGCGAACTTGAGGTCACCGATGAGTACGCACCGTTCCCGTTGCGGGAGGGGGGCTATCGGAGGATTGCCGCCTTCATTGATAAGGTGGCACGCGGTGGTGTACTGTAATGGCACGGATTGGCACCAATACCCGACGGCGGGGTAACGGCTCTGCAGACGCGGAGCATGAGAGGGAGGCAAAAGGTGTCACTTTTTCGTTTAAAGCAGACTTTTGCTTATAGGTGACAACAATGCAAAAACGATAGCCAAAAAGGTAGTCATTCAACACTAAATACATTAAATTAAGGGGGGGCTAAAGTCCCCCTTTTAATTTTATGAAAAGAACAATTACATTTTCTGGTACAGGAATCGTAGAAGTTAATATATGAAAAACAATAAAACAGCATATGATATAGGTATTGTGCTCGTGGAGGTGATTGTTGCAGTTTCTATCATTTCCTTCTCTCTCGTTGGTATTATTGGAGCGTTTAATTTTTATATTAAAGCAAGTATCGATAATACTGATAAAATTCGAGAGACATATCTCCAATTCTATCTTCATAGCGCAGAGATGAAATATCTTGACTGTCTTGATTGTGATATAAGAGAAATCGAGAGAACGATTAGTAAGTTAAAGAGTGAAAGACAAGCATTAGAAGATATAATCAAGCTGAAATTGAATCCAAGGGTAGATATTTTTAAGATCAAAATGTATGATAATAGAATAGATTATATAAACAGGTATCTTATATCACTTGAAGAACAGCTTAATGAGGACTGTAAG
>JADFRJ010000015.1 GCA_022561355.1 Chloroflexota bacterium
GCGCACGGACAGGAGCAGCGGGTTGTTGGCATCACCGAAGCCTTTGCCCGTCTCTTCCTCGACCTGCCGGAGCGCGCTGCGGACCTCGTTGAGCAGCCCTTCTGGCAGCGAGTTGCCCGCCTGGATGTAGTCGTTACAGGCCTCGGTAGTGATAGTGAAGCCGGGCGGTACCGGCAAGCCGAGGTTCGTCATCTCGGCAAGGTTCGCGCCCTTGCCTCCCAACAGGTCCTTCTGGTCTTTGTCGCCCTCCGGGAAGCGGTACACGTACTTGGGATCAGGCATTCCTGTCCTCCTACGCCGCCCTGCCGGCGAGTCCTGCGAAATCCTGTGCTATCAAGACCCAGCTAGTATATCGAGCCTGCTCAGCATGAGGCGTGCGTTACGTCTCTTTGCCACAGTAGCTGCACCATTCGCGGTCACGCCACTTCTGCCAGCGATGCACGCCTCGTTCGCCGATGTGCAGGTTCATGAGATCGCGGAAGAACTTTGCGATAGCGCCCATGGTTAGCTGAACGGAACTGCGATCTCCTCCGAGATCCGCTTGTACAGCTCCCGCTTGTACGGGGGCCGGCTCATCATGATGAAGGAGCTGACGCCGGCCTCTGCGAAGCGCTCCAGCACGCCCCGGATGTGCTCAGCGTTGCCGATCGCGAGACCGCGGGCGGCGCTCTCCTCGTCGCCGCCGGCCATGCCCGGCGCCATCGCCTTGCGCATCTGCTCCGCGCGCTGCTCATCGTCGGTCAGGAACAACGGCCCGAAGACAGACTTCGTGAGTTCGGCGGGATCGCGCCCGGCATCGGCGCAGTGACGCTCCAGCACTTCGATCTTGTGCTTGGCCACGTCCACCGACCCGATAACGTTGATCCCATCCGCAAAGCGAGCTGCGGTGCGCAGCGTGCGCTTCTCGCCGCCACCCCCGATGATGATCGGCGGGTGGGGCTGCTGGACGCAGCGAGGCGAAAAAGGCGCTTGCTTCAGTTGGTAGTAGGCGCCTTCAAAGTCGACCGGGCCTTCGGCGTCGAACAACAGCCTGATCAGCTCGGTTGCCTCCTCGAGCCGGTCTGAGCGTTCCTTCAGCGTGTGAAACGGAATGCCGTAAAAGCGATGCTCCTGCTCGTGCCAGGCGGCGCCAAGGCCGAACTCCAACCTCCCGTTCGAGATGTGATCGACGGTCGCGGCCATCTTGGCGAGCACTGACGGATGCCGGTACGTGACGCCGGTAACCAGGCAGCCGAGGCGCAGCCGTTCGGTTGCCTGGGCGCCCGCCGCGAGCGTGGTCCAGCCTTCCAGGCAGGGGCCGTTGGGATCCTGGCCCGGGGTGGGCGGTACGTAATGGTCGATCGTCCAGACGCTATCGAACGCCGTTTCCGTGTCGACGAAGCGCCAGAAGTCGAGCAGGTCTGCCCACTCCTGGCCGTCCTGGCCGGTCTGAATACCGATGCGTACTTTCGCCAACGGTGCCTCCCTTAGAATCAACAATGCCGCGTTGCAAGCGGCATTGTAGCGTGAATGACCCTCACCTATCCTGAGGGCTTACGCCATCTGCTTCGTCCACTCGGCCAGGTCGAAGTAATCGCGCCACGCGGCAATCTTTCCGTCCTTGATCTCGAACACACCCATCACCTGCAGGCTGATGGACTTCGCGCCGATGAACTTATCCACTCGCTCCGTGAGCACGACGTCCCCGGAGGCGGCGATGTTTTTGATCTCCCAGTCCCCACCCTCGAACGGCGTGGAGAACTGCTCGATCATGCCCTTGATCGCGTCCTTCCCCTGTACGGGCTGGATGGGCATGTTGTGGTAGACCGCGTCGTCAGTGAAGAAGTCCAGGATCGCGGGGATGTCGAAGTCTTTCCAGGTCGCGCAGAAGCGCTTAATGAGTTCGATGTTCTCAGCCTCGCTCATCGTGACGCTCCTATCGTGCTAGCCAATGGTCGCGGAGGCGTTGGATATCACCGGCTCGCCCCGTTCGGCCGTCGTCGCCTGAATGAGCACCTTGCCGTCCGCATCGTTCCAGATCTGCGTGACGATCGTCTCGCCCGGGAAGGCAACGCCAGAGAAGCGTACTTCGAACGACTTCAGCTTGGCCGGATCGCCATCGCAGACGGCCTGCAGCACAGCACGGCCAACGAAGCCGAACGTGCAGAGTCCGTGAATGATTGGCTTATCAAATCCACCCATCTTCGCGAATTCGGGGTCGATGTGCAGCGGGTTGCGATCGCCGGAAAGCCGGTAGATGGCCGCCTGGTCCGGCGAGGTCTTGTACTCGACCGTGTAGTCGGGCGCGCGCTCCGGCGGAACGTTCTTCTTGGAGGCGCTCGGTCCGCGGTCACCACCAAAGCCGCCTTCACCGCGAAGGAAGATGCCGGACGTGTTGGTGAACAGCACGTTTCCGCTCTCATCCTTCGTATCGACGGAAATGCTGACGAGCGCGCCGGAGCCCTTGTCGTAAATGCCCGTGATCGTGCCGCCGGTCGTCAGCTTGCCGCTGGTCGGGATGGGGCCATGCAGCGTGATGCTCTGCTCGCCGTGCAGGAGCATCATCGGATTGAACTTGATGTACTTGCCGATACCGCCGAGCGCGGGGAAGGCAGGGACTACGCCGAACGTCGGCAGCGTCTGGAGGTTCTTCTCGTAGACGAAGTTCAACTCGTCCGTCGTCGCGCCGACGCCCAGGGCGTAGAGCATGACGTCGCGTTCCGTGTACTCGAACGTGGTTTCGGGGAGTTCCTTGCCGACGGCAGAAGCGTCGATGGCCATGAGCTGTTCCTCCTCAGTCATGCGGCCAAGCTCCAAGGCCACAGCTATCGCATATGCGGGATTTAGTTAGTAGTCAGCGCGAGCGTGGGCATGGGGTCGAGCCTGATCGAGGGGCCCATCGTCGTGGTGAGCACGATGCTCTTCACAAAGATGCCTTTGATCTGTTCAGGTTTCGCCTTGACGACTTCCTGCATCAGCGTCGCCAGGTTCTCGAGCAGCTTGTCCTCGTCGAAGCTGGCCTTCCCGATCGGCGCGTGGAGGATCGACGTCCGGTCCAGGCGAAACTCCACCTTGCCCTGCATCGCGTCCTGCACCGCCTTGGAGATACCATCGCTGTCGACGACCGTGCCAGCACGCGGGTTGGGCATGAGGCCACGCGGACCCAGCACCCGTCCCAGCTTGCCGACCTTGCCCATCAGGTCACGCTGCGCCAGCGCCACGTCGAAGTCGGTCCACCCGCCTTCGACCTTAGTAATCAGGTCGTCGCCGCCAACGTGCTCAGCGCCTGCTTCTTCAGCCACGCGGGCCGCGTCACCCTCGGCGAACACAAGCACGCGCACGCTCTTGCCGAGACCGTGCGGTAGCAAGGCGGTGCCGCGCAACTGCTGCTCCGCATGCCTGGGGTCGAGGCCCGTGCGCATGTGCAGCTCAACGGTCTCATCGAACTTGGCGAAGGCGAGCGCTTTCGCCAGTTTCACGGCCTCCTCAGGCGAGTACGTCTTCGACGGGTCGACGAGCTCCGCTCGCTCTTTGTAATTCTTGCCACGCTTCATGATCAGACCACCTCAATGCCCATGCTACGGGCGGTGCCCTCTATCTGGAGCATGGCGCCTTCAAGATCCTTCGCGTTGAGGTCCCGCATCTTCGCCTCCGCGATCGTGCGGACCTGGGCGTGCGTCACCTCGCCGGCCTTCTCCCGCAGCTGCACGCCGCTGCCCTTCTCAACACCCGCGGCCTTCTTGAGCAGGTCGGACGCGGGAGGCGTCTTCAGCGTGAACGTGAAGGAGCGGTCTTCAAAGACCAGTATCTCGACAGGAACAATCGAGCCAGCTTGCGACGAAGTCTTTTCGTTGTAGTCCTTGCAGAAGCCCATGATGTTGACGCCGTGCTGTCCCAGCGCGGGGCCAACAGGCGGCGCCGGATTCGCCTTGCCAGCCTCGATCTGCAGCTTGATGACAGCTCGTACTTTCTTAGCCATGTTCTATCTGTACCTCTAGAGTTTCTCCACCTGCAGGAAGTCGAGTTCGACAGGTGTTTCACGCCCGAAGAACGAGACCAAGACCTTGACCTTGCCCTTCTCCAGGTTGAGGTCGTCCACCTGGCCAACGAAGTCCTGGAACGGACCATCGACGATGCGAACGCTCTCGCCCATCTCGAACCCGACCTTGATTTTCGGCTCTTCTACTCGCATCTGGCCGAGGATGCGCCGTACTTCGTCGTCCTCCAACGGCACCGGCCTCGTGCCGGAGCCAACGAAACCAGTCACGCCAGGCGTGTTGCGGACGACGAACCAGGCTTGCGTCGACCTGGGATCGTCTTCCAAAAGCTCGACCATTTGAACCAGGATATAACCAGGGAAGATTTTCCTTGAAACGGTGCGCCGCTGGCCATCGCGGATCTCGATCTCGTCCTCCGTCGGCACCACCACGCGATAGATCAGGTCTTGCGCGTCCATTGACGGGATGCGGTGCTCGAGGTTGGTCTTGACCTTGTTCTCGTGGCCGGAGTAGGTGTGGATGATGTACCAGACCTGCCCCTCGACAAACGCCTCGGCCTCGGTGGGCACATCGCGACGCGATGATTCCTCGGCGTCGTCCTTTACAGCAGCCTTAGCGGCTTTTCTCGACTTCGCGGGCTTCGCAGGCTTCGCGGGCTTCGCGCTCACCTCTTCGATTGCCGTAGCTTCGGTGTCTTCCGGTGGTGTGACCATGATAAGCAGTGACCTAGCGGAGGAGGGTGTTTTCGATGAACCAATTGAAGAAAATATCGACGCCACCGAGGAAGACGGCAAAGGCGGCCCCGACGATGATGACGACCATCGTCAGGTAGCGCGTGTCTGCCGCGCTGGGCCAGCTCACCTTCCGCAGTTCGCCGATGATATCCAGCGCCCATGTGGGCCGGAGAGCCGAAAAGCCTCCCCGGCCTGAGGAATTCTCACGCTGGCCTTGAGGCCGCGTGCTCGGCGAGATCCCCTGTGGCTTGACGTCGCGCTGCCGCCGCTTGCGCTTGGAACCCTGCGGATGCCGACGGAGCGCTCTGCTCATACCTTATCTTACCTCACGGTGGAGATAGTGCTTCCGGCAGCGCGGGCAGTACTTGTTCAACTCCAGGCGGTCCGGATCATTGCGCCGGTTCTTCGTGGTCGTATACGACCGCTCCTTGCATTCAGAGCAGGCGAGGTTGATAACGATGCGGTCGTCTTTCCTGGCCACGTATTACTCCAGGATCTTCGTAAAGACGCCGGCGCCCACGGTGCGGCTGCCTTCGCGGATGGCGAAACGCAGCCCCTCTTCCATGGCGACGGGCTGGATCAGTCTGATCTTCATCTTCGTGTTGTCGCCCGGCATCACCATCTCGACGCCCTCTTCGAGCTCGATTTCGCCGGTTACGTCGGTCGTGCGGATGTAGAACTGCGGCCGGTAGCCCTTGAAGAACGGCGTGTGCCGTCCGCCTTCATCCTTGGACAGGACGTAGACCTCGGCCTCACAGGTGGTGTGCGGCGTGATGCTGCCGGGCGCCGATAGCACCTGGCCGCGCTGGATATCCTCGCGCTCGACGCCGCGGAGCAGGCAGCCGACGTTGTCGCCCGCTTCTCCCTGATCGAGCAACTTCTTGAACATCTCGACGCCGGTGATGACGGTCTTGGTTGTTTCCTTCAGCCCGACGATCTCGATCTCTTCGCCGACGTTGATCACACCTCGCTCGATGCGGCCGGTGACCACGGTGCCGCGGCCCTTGATGCCGAAAACGTCCTCCACAGGCATCAGGAACGGTTGGTCCTTGGCGCGCTCAGGCAGAGGAATATGCTCGTCGAGCGCCTTCATCAGCTCCCAGATGCTCTTGTAGTCCTCGTGGTCCGGGTCGTCACTCTCGGACTCCATCGCCTGCAGAGCGCTGCCGCGGATGACCGGGATGTTGTCGCCGTCGAACTCGTACTTGGTGAGCAGCTCTTGCAGCTCCAGCTCAACCAAGTCGAGCAGCTCCGGGTCGTCCATCATATCAACCTTGTTAAGGTAGACGACCATGCTCGGCACCTCGACCTGCTTTGCCAACAGGACGTGCTCCCGCGTCTGGGGCATGGGGCCGTCAGGCGCGGCGACGACGAGAATGGCGCCATCCATCTGGGCGGCGCCGGTGATCATGTTCTTGATGTAGTCGGCGTGGCCCGGGCAGTCGACGTGCGCGTAGTGGCGGTTTTCCGTCTCGTACTCCACATGAGCGATCGCGATCGTGATTCCCCGCTCGCGCTCTTCCGGCGCCCTGTCGATGCTGCCGAATTCACGATGCTCTGCCCAGCCCTTTAGAGCGAGCACCTTCGTGATAGCCGAGGTAAGCGTGGTCTTTCCGTGGTCAACGTGGCCAATGGTACCTACGTTAACGTGCGGCTTTGTTCGCTCAAACTTCTGCTTTGCCATTGTGTTCCTTCCTCCGCTACTGCAGGCGTTCCGGGCATTGCGTATCCCGCGCCGCCTTGTCATCTGGAGCCCACATCCGGACTTGAACCGGAGACCTCGCCCTTACCAAGGGCGTGCTCTACCACTGAGCTATGTGGGCGCTGTATGCGCCAGAGCCAGACGCCTGTTCCTCTAGATTTTGGCCCTTCCAGCTTCTGGCGTCAATTCTCGCTGGTGGAGGGGGCAGGATTCGAACCTGCGTAGCCCGTCAGGGCAACGATTTTACAGACCGTCGGTTTTAGCCACTCACCCACCCCTCCTTAAAGCGCTTGGGTGGTTGGAGCCCGCGAGGGGATTCGAACCCACTAACCTGTCGATTACAAATCGACTGCGCTACCATTGCGCCACGCGGGCCCGCATCCCGTGTCTTGAGCCTAACAAAAAGTACGCCCCCGACACGTCGGGGCTTACTTAGAAGTATATGTGCCAATTTCTCCCTAGTCAAGAAGGTTGCTAGCTTCACCTTGAATCTGGGAAGCCCTGCTCTCCCCTACGCCAGACGCACACCGGGGCGTAAGTTCGCAGTTCCTCCGGCGACGCCGACAACGTGTCCTTGGGCAGCAGTACCAGGTCGGCGGCCGCGCCGGGGCGCAATGACCCGCGGGTTGCCTCAAGGAATGCGGCGCGCGCGGCGCCCGACGTCCACCAGCGCAGCGCCTCCAGCGTGTTGACTGCCTGAGTAGGCCCGATCGCCACGCCGGAGGCCGTCGCGCGGTCCATGGCCACAGCGACAGACGCCAGCGGCTCCGGCTGAGTCACCGGCGCATCGGAGCCCGCAGCGAGGGCCACACCCGCTTCAGAGAGCGTCCGGAACGCATAGAGCCGCTCAAGCTGAGTACCGGCCAAAAGTTTAAGGTAGCGATCTCCGCGCGCGCGGATGAAGGCCGGCTGGCTCACGACGGTGACGCCCAACTTGGCGATGCGGGCCGCCATCCCATCCGGCAGTACGCTACAGTGTTCGATGCGATGCCGATGATCGTCGCGAGGCGACCTCTGCAACGCGGCCTCCAGCGCCTCAACGACACGCACGACGGCCTGCTCACCAATCGCGTGAATGGCGAGCTGGCGTCCCGCCGCGTGGCCAGCCTGAACGGCCTGCGCCATGGCCGCGACTTCTCCGGCATCGGGTTCAGTGTTCTCCAACTCGTGCAGCATGACCTTCACGGGACCGCGAACGAGCTGGCCATCAAGCGCGCTCTCCGGAAGTTCTCCGAGGTGCCCTGAGCCTTCCATCATGATGACGTCTAGTGTCAGCGAGCCGTCAGCCATGAGCCGCTGGAAAAGCGCCCACTCTGACAGGCCGTTGGTGTGCGTCGCGTCCTGGATCGTAGTGATGCCAGCGATCAGAAAGCGGCCGCAGGCCTGGCGCACGGCATCCGAAAGCTCTTCGTAGGCGAGATTGGGAACCGCCCGGTCTACGAGGCGCTCCATACCGATCAGCACGCCGTTCGGCTCGCCCGTGTTCAGGTCACGCTCGATGATGCCACCGGCAGGCTCTTCGGTGCCGCCATCGATTCCTGCGATGCTGAGGGCCAGGCTGTTCAGCACGCGTACGTGCCCGCTGCCATGAATCAGGCGGACTGGGTGTTCCAACGTGGCGACGTCGAGGTCCACCGCGGTGGGATGTCGCCCTTCAGCGAGTTGGGTTTCCTCGTAGCCGAGGGCACGGATCCAGCTTCCCGCCGGCGTCCGCCTGGCACGCTGCCTGATCGCGTCCTGGATCTCCGCGATCGAAATCGCGGTGCCGCAATCGACCGCGAGTAGGCTCGCCGCGTAGGAGAGCAGGTGGCAATGCGCATCGATGAACGCCGGCAGCAGCACGCCACCTTCGCAGTCGAAGCGATTGGCCTCCGAGCCCAACGCCGAGGCCGCTTCTCCGGCGCTGCCAACGGCGACGATCTTCCCATCGGACACGGCTACGGCGTCCGCCTCGAGACCGTCGCCGGCCATCGTTACGACGTTGGCGTTGTGAAGGAGCAGGGAGGTCATCTACACCACAAGCGGCCATCCCTAAATAGGGCGGCCGCTTGATCCACACCTAGCCGCGAACGCGGAGCGTTCGCCAAGGCCTTCCCACGGGAAGGCCCGCTTTCCCTCGGGAACGCCCTTAGTCCGCGGAGGGTAGTACCTTGGGCTGCATGAGCTGCATCGCGACGCCGCAACATTCGACCTCGCCGTCACCCGGCTTGATGCAGAGCACTTCCGAGCTGCACTTCTCGCACTGAAACCGCTTGCCTAGCTGATTAGCCACGTCGTCACCCCCGCGCTACTTCTTCTGTTCCATGGTCTGGCCACAGCACGATAGCTCGCCGTCACCGCCTTTAGTGACGATCATCTCCGTGTTGCACTTGTTGCACTGGTATCGCTTGCCTGCCTGGTTCGCCACGATCTCACTCCCTAGTGCTTGGCTTCGTTCTCGTTACGTGCCATAAGGCTTATCCGGTGTCTGAGTCTAGCCAAGAGCAGCGAGAAGGGTCAAGGCGATTCTACGGGCCGGTGACCTCGAAGCTGGTGAACATGCCCAGGCCGTAATGAGTGGGTATGTTGCAGAAGAGCACGTAGCTGCCGGGCGCCAAGTCCTCGTTGACGACCAGCGTCTCGCCTGACTGCAGCGGGCTCTCAAAGCCACCGACCTCATCGAACTGGCTCTCATCAACCACCGGGCCGTCAACCGGCAATGCATCCGGCGCGAGGTCCGTGGCAACGACGCGGAAGTTATGGATAATCGTCCCATCGTTCGTCACCGTGAAATCGACCGGCTCTCCAGGCACCGACACGCGATCCACGATCACCTCGAATTCGAGGAGGGAGACCGCGGCTTGCTCCGCGTCGTCCCGTGGCGTCGCGCCGGGGCCCTCAGTTGGCTCTGAGACGATAGGTGGGTTCTGCCCACAGGTAGCGCCCGTGATCGCAACTGCGTCCGGGTCCGGCGGGGCCGGGAAGTCCATCACGAGCGTGCCGTTTTCGTGCTCGACAGCCTCCGAATTGAGCACGCCCCGTTCGACGATGACAACATGGCCCAGGAACAGCTCGGCGTTCTTGGTGTGGTCCGCCACCGTGGTGTCCTGTACTTCGCGCTCCACCTCAATCACATCGAAGAGCAAGTCCGTGCCCGCATCGTGCGGGGACGCGGACGTGCCGAGGACACCTCGCTCGACGGAGAGGAAGTTATCATCGAAGATCGACACGCGCCGCGAGTGCTCCCCGCGGTCCGTGCCGCCGACGCCGCGCTCGACGCGCAGCACCGCAGGCTGGGTTTCCGTCACGCGCACCAGCTCGCTGCCGACCTGGTACGTATCGCCCGATGAGATGCCGGTGATGCCGCTCACGACCGCCGTTGTCGCAGTTGCGCTCAAGGTCTCGAGCAGGGTCTGGCCGGTGTCCGGGTCTTCGGGCTCTTCGTCCTCCTCCGGCTCCCCCACGAGCTTCAGGATGCGTGCGCCGGAAGTGTGTCCGGCCGCTTCCGTCCCGTTGCCATCGAGGTCGTCGGCGCCGCGTTCGAGCGTTACTGTCGCCGGTTCGATACTGAGGACTTCGAGCAGCTCTGCGCCCATGCGAATACGGGCGCCCACCTCGATGCCGAGTGAGCCGCTGACGGAGATCGTCGTCTGAGCGCGGCCTGTGGTGATTGCGAGCACTTGCCCGGTATCAACCGCGCCCTGGATTTCGATCTGTTCGCTGCCAGCATGAACGACGTAGCCAGCCATGAAGAAGGTGGGGTTGTCGACGGAGATCACGACGTCTGTCGACCCAATCGGGGCATCCAGCGCGATCGAAAAGTCGCCATCCGCGCGTAGACCGGTGACTTCGAGGAGCTCCGCGTCGACGCGAATGATGTCGCCGATCGCGATGCCATCGGCGCCGCTGACGAAGAGTTCGTCCGGCACGCGGCCAACCTCTTTGACCAGGCGCTGCCCGGTCGACGGTACCTCAACGATCCGCATACGCTCATCATCGATGCGGATGAACTGTTCCGCACTCATCGGCGCGGCGTTGCTCAAGGTGAGTTCCGTCGCGGTAGAGTTCAGCGCGCCGCCGGGCATCTGGAGCGTTGAGTGTGATGTGGTCTCGGCATCTATTTCATCGGCCTGTTGTTGGACATCATCCCAGAAGCCGCCCTCGCGAAGTGGATCGGCGCCGAGGTTGCCGCCCGCAATCACCACGGTAAGCTGGCGGATCTGCTCGCCGCTGAGCGTCCCGCCATGCACGCGACCCCAGGTGGGCATCGCCGTTCCGGCGCGGCCACACGTGATGGTGTTCATGATCATGAGGAAGTTTTCGTCGAACGCCGCAAAGCTGAAAGTTCCCATATCGATGCCCTGCAGATCTGGGCGGTCCAGGCCCGGCGCGGCGGGCAGCCGGCCCCCGTCGACGCCGCCTTCGCCGCGGTCTCCGTGGCAGAGGCGGCAGTTGAGCGCGAACGTGTGGGCGCCTCGTTCGGCTGACATCGCGAGCTGGTCATCCTCGGCCTTGTCGGCGCGGAAGGGGTCGAACAGGGCATAGAACCCGACCGCGATGACGGTCAGGAGCAGGACGACGACCATGGCGTTGATCTGCTTGCCGGTGTCCATCCCTCTCCTTACAGCGCTTCCATTCGGGGGTGTTTAGATTCGTACAGCACGGTCAGGGTTATCGGGCGCCCCGGGCGTCACACTGCCCGTATCGACGGTGACGCGGCCATCAGCACCGACCGTTAGATCCATAGTGTCCAATGGACGTGGCGCCGGGCCGAAGACACGCACACCTGCATCCGTGTAGGTGGAGCCGTGGCAGGGGCAGCGGAACCAGCCCTTCTTGTTTGCGCCCGTCGCCGGGTCCGGCCAGACGAAGTTCGGCTTCCATGGGACGGTGCAGCCCAGGTGCGGGCACTTCCACCAGAGGGCGAGCAAACCGGGCCCGCCCTGCTCCTCGGTCAGGTTGACCAGCCAGAACCTGCCTGCCGGGATCTGAACCTTCTGCCCCGGCGAGGGGACCGCGGCGGAAGCGACAGACACCGTGCCACCGAAGCCGGCAACGTTGCGAGGGTAGACAAAGTCCAGGAAGCTCGCGCCCATCGCCGCAACGGCTGCGCCGATGCCGCCCCAGACGCCAATCTGTAGGATTCGGCGGCGCGACACGACCGGCGTTCCAGGGGCCATCTTCCGCGCGACGACGGCGGTTTCAGGGCCACCGGGCGGGGCGGGCTCCTTCTCCTTTTTGGCCGGCTTGACAGCCGCCTTAGGCGCGTCCGCCTTGGGAGCGTCGGCATTCGCAGCGTCCGTCGCCTCAGCGGCGGGCTGCTCTTTCGTTTCGCCCTCCGTGGCTGCGCCTTCTTCCGGCGTTTCGTCTGTCTTGTCTTGCTCTGTCATCATCTGGACCCTAGTCGATGTGCGGCACGTCCCAAGGCAAGACAAGGTCCTGCCCTGCCCCACGGAACCCCGCACCGATAATCGTGAGGATGAAATAGACAGACATCATGCCAGTGAAGATCGCGATCGATCCGTCCCGCATATTGTTCACCCAGCCGAGTCTGCGCAACATCAGGATCATGATCACAGGCAGTAGCACCATGATGGCAACGGGAATGAACAGCTCAACGACAAACGCCGGAGTGTTCATATTGAGGTCATACCAATACATCGCCTGCATCCAGGCCGGCAAGAACGTCGGTGGACCCCAACGCATCCAGTCCGGGCCGCTGGTGCCGTTGAACGGCATCGGGACGTGCGAGAGATCGTCGGGCCAGTTCAGCTCGCCGTCATGTTCGCCCGGGCCAAGCTGGGCCGATTCCGGCACGGGTATGCTCCACTCCCATCCGGTCTGGATAGCCCGAACGTTCTGGAACATAGAAAGCTTGCCCGGCCACTGCCAGTCTTTATCGAACTCCTGGGCAACGCTCGTGACGACGTTAACGTGACGCCCCTGGTCGTACAGGATGAGCGCGACGGTGAAGATCGAAGCGAAGGCGGCCGCGAAGAGCGTGATCTTGATGGCGTTCGATGTGCCAAACCAGGTGCCTTGCCCGTCATTGGAGCGGTCGATATACGGGAAGGCTCCAATGATGCCCAACGCGAAGGTCGGTGCGATTACGCCACCGAGCGCCGGGTGCATGTGCAGCAGCAGCTCCTGCAGCGCAACCAAATACCAGGCGGCCTTTGACGGGTTAGGCGTGATGTCCAGATTGGCCTGGTTTAGCAGCGGCGCGTCCAGGACCGTCGAGAGGATGACGAACATCAGCAGGAAGACCGTCGCGGCGATGAACTCGATGAATACGAGGTCTGGCCAGACGAGGAGTTCTTGGTCTCGTTCGCGGCGAGGCCGGATGGCGGCCGCTGTCCTAGGTACTGCTGGAGCGTCTACGGCCATCGATCACAAAGGCCGCGCGAGGCCGCCGTCACGCCTGATGCGCCAGAAGTGGACTGCCATGAAGACGGCAGCCAGTATCGGCAGGCCGATTACGTGCAGTGTGTAGAAGCGAATGAGCGCGGCGTCTCCTACCTCGAACCCTCCGAGGAGTATGAAGCGGGACTGCTCGCCCATGACCGGGACCGTGCCCGCCATGTTCATGCCCACGGTGACCGCCCAGATAGAGAGCTGGTCCCATGGGAGGAGGTAGCCGGTGAAGCTCAACGCCAAGGTAAGCGTCAGCAGAATGACGCCGACGAGCCAGTTGAACTCTCGGGGAGGCTTGTAGGAGCCTGTGTAGAACACGCGCATCATGTGCAGGAAGACCGAGATCACCATCCCATGCGCCATCCACCGGTGAAGGTTCCTCATCAGCATGCCGAAGCGGATGTTCGTCTCCAGCGCGGCCACGTCCTGAAAGGCGCGGTCCGCCGCCGGCACGTAGTAGAACATGAGCATCACGCCCGTGACGGTCAGCACCAGGAAGAAGAAGAACGTGATGCCGCCCAAGCAGTACGTGTGCGTGATCCGGACGTGCGTCTTGTGCAGACGCGTGGGGTGCAAGTGCAGGAAGACGTTGGTCGCGACGACCAGCATCTGGTTTCGCGGCGTGTTCGGGTAGCCCGAACGGAAGATGGAGCGCCAGATGTAGTTATTGAAGAGTTTGTCGGACAGCCAGCCCGTTAGTCCTGGGCCAGGCGGTTGTTCAGATACAGCCATGCAAACCCCTGCCGCGCGTTACCTGGCCCACCATTGGCCAAGCACGAGCAGAATAGCGAACGCTACGAGCATGGCGAAGAACGCGGCCAAGAACTCGACGAAGTCCGGCGCTAGAAAGCCGATATCCCCAACATCCCAGGGCATACGTCACCTCGCTACGCTTCTCAGAATCGAGCAGAACCCACTTCACATATGATTGTGAAGCCAGTTGCAAGCGCAGCCTAGCATCGAGTTCGCTTACTGTCAAGATGCGCCAGATACGGCTCGTGAGTCTGCTACTCGCCTCGTTGGGGGATGCGCTTCAGGCGCATGCGCAGGAGGCCGGCAAGGTGGCAGCACATCGCTAGGATTTGCCTGGGCAGGCCAGGTCTCGTAGGTGCCGGCGGCCTGCCGTTCTGCCGGCCACCAACTCGTTTCGCCGAAGTTTGTTTTGCAGAAACGCCCTGTTTCGGTGTATGCGGATTCTCATTTGAAGCCGCAGGCAGCAGCCCTACGCGCAGCTATGCCCGCCCTTAGCTAAGCGGCGGGCAGCCGCCCGGGTTGAATTGCAGGATCACGCCGAGTATGTCGTTCGGCTGGTCGATGACACCGTCAGGTGAGCAACGGGACGCTTTGACGAATCCTACCAAGAAGGTAGGTATAAGCGCGCGGCGACGCTGCATCACGGAACTTATCGACACTGCGTCCCGGCGACCTCTAGCAGGAGCGTTGTGCTCTGAAAATCCTCTCCCGCCTGAGCGTCCCGTGTCCGGAGGAGAGCTTGAAATGTCGGCTGCTCGCTCTCCACGATAAACGCGGGTAGCTTTGCCTCGACAGTCGTGGCCAAGCTATCCTCAGTATCCCAAGGTCGTTCGCCCCTCACGGACGCCGCAGAATCAGTAGACATGACCGCGGCGTCAATGGAGCGCAGGCCGCCCACGGCGTTAAACGTCGTCTCTGATGGTCCTGGTGACAGCGGGCTGACCAGCAGCACTGTGTCAGGCCCAAGAGTTGGCCCGATCACAACTACGGTCAGCCAGGCTTCTCGGCCCCTGCACTCAAAAACGGGGTTGTCTAGTATAGAATAGGCCAGGCTGGGCCCTACTTCTGTCTGCCCAGGGAGACTTTGGGAATCACTGCTTGCGGGGCTATTCAGAGTCGGCGGGTCCTGCGAGTCCGTGTCCTCGGAGAACTGGCTGTAGATCAAGAGTCCCAGCAGCGTAAGAAACACGGCGACGGACGCCACTCCGGCAACTCGTGAGATTGTTCTATACACCCTAGTCCGCCTCCTCCAGCACACCGCCCCCCATGCACCTAGGTACCACATTACCGTTGCTCAGAAGGCCTGTCAATCAGTTGCCCTCTACTACAAGGCCCTTGTAAGTAGCCCACACTTCGGCTAGGATACGCGGCGCAACATGCTCGATCTTGATTGGTCTTCGCTCTACACGTTCTCCGGTCTCCTCTTCATTGCAGGAGCACTCATGTACGCGTTGGACCGCCTCGCTTCACTTCAGCCTCTAAAGAACGCTAGACTGCCAGCGGAAATTCCCACGACCAAAAGCGTTGCGCCAATGATCAGGAGCCACGGTGCGCCAGGCCGCCCGCCAGGCTCTCCTCCCAGTCCCGTAGCGGGCAAGGCTATCTGCGGGCCGCTATCCCCATGTGGAACCGTAATAGGACCGTCTGAGCGCGCGGCGGCCTTCTGAACGAGCAAGAACGGCGCCGGTAGGGGCGCCAGATACGGCTCGTGAGTCTGCTATTCGCCTCGTTGGGGGATGCGCTTCAGGCGCATGCGCAGAAGGCCGGCCAGGTCCTCCAGAATCGTCTTGGGAACGTTGACCCGCGTGTCCGTGTCCTCCACCCAGCGGATGGGGATCTCCTTCACGCGATAGCCGCCCTTCTCCGCGAGCAGCAGCAGCTCCGTATCGAAGAACCACTCCTCATTCTCGATGCGCGGCACCAGTTCATGCGCGGCCTCGCGGGAGATCGCCTTGAATCCGCACTGAGTGTCGGAGAGCCTGACAAGGAAGAGGAGCTTGATGAGCAGGATGAAGCCGCGCGACGTGATCTCGCGGCCGATCGAGCGCTCAATCTGCGAGCCGCGTGTCATGCGGGAGCCCGTCGCGACATCGTAGCCTTCGTCGAGCACGGCTCTGGCGAGCGGCTCCAGGCCATCCAGATGCGTGGAGAGATCGATGTCCATAAAGCAGGCCGCGGCGGCATCGCTCTCCAGCCAGGCCTTGCGCAACGCCCGTCCGCGACCCTTCCGCGGCAGGTGGATCACCTCTACGTCGCCGAACACGTCGGCGAGCGCCTCGCCGGCGGCCAGCGTTCCGTCCGTCGATGCGTTGTCCGCGATGACGATGCGCCAGGTATAGGGAAACTCGTGCTCCTGAAGATAGGCGCGCAGCTTCTCCACACTTCCCGCAAGGACGCGCTCTTCGTTGTAGACGGGGAGGACGATGTCGAGCTGCGGCATCACGAGTAAGCTGAGTCTAACACGGCCCTGAAGACAGAACTGCCTGGCACGATCAGCGCCACGATCGCAGCTAACGGCATTAAAAAACCTGACTAGGCCGGCAGCGCGTCGCGCAGTTCGCGGGCGAGCTTCAGAGGATCGCTCGCGACGACCTTGGCGGCGTACAGCTCCATACCCCCGAAGTCGTTTGTGCGCGTGGTGGGGTCGCCGCGGTCGACGATGCGCACCATGACGGGGAAGCCGTCCCAACTCTCTTCCGTCGGCGCGAGCGGCGCCCGATAGAGCACCAGGTTGAACGAGTTCACGCCCAGGCGGTCGCGGAAGCAAGCGAGCGTTTCATAAACGCGGTCCTTCAGCTCATCGCTCATCTCGCTCGCTATCAGGATCACCTCATGCTCCTTCACCGGCGCGAGGTTCGCGACGATGCGCACGCCGTCGCGCTCGAAGGCCGCTCCCACCACTTCGTGGGCGGTGTAGAGCGCGTCGAAGTAGTTCTGGCGATTATTGGCCTCGAAGAGAAGCGCGGCGCGGCGCAGCGCCTCGATCGCCGCATAGTGCATGCCGCGCCCGAGCAGGACCTGGGCATGGCCATGCAGCAGCGACGCGCCCGCGCGCCAGAGGCAGTTCCAGAGGAAGAAATAGTACTTCGCTTCGGGGTCAGACCGATGCGCCAAACCGGCCCAGCGCTCGCCCGTGTTCAGGTAGTCGTGGATCTGCTCTCGCGTGAAGCGCAGCGGATGCTTCTCTTTGAAGATCACCAGTCCGTGATAGCCATCGAACTTCGCGATATTGCTCGCCGTGACACAGTGCTCGCTCTCCACACGGCCGAAGGTGTCCTCGGGCGTGAGGTTGTAGACGTCATCGAATGGCTCATTGTTGGTGCGATCGAGCTCTGCATCTAGATCGAAGTCTTGCCGCCAAATCGGCCGCGACGACCTCAGCCAGTTGAAGAGTACGCCTTCCAGCGTGACGGTATTGGTTACCTTGACGATCTTCTGGCGGCGGATGCGCTCCACATCGCCGAACTGCTCCTTGATCCAAGCGTGCATCGACTCCGGCGGTACGAGGTCACCGACTGCTGCGCTCACGTGGAACACGCGGTCGAATGCGCGACGGTCGTCGGCGTCCAGCTCCTCGACGATCTCGTCGAGTTGCATCACCGTGAGGTCAGAAGCCACCGTCATAATCGATCCTTTCCGTCGTGTTGGAGAAGGCCTATCCGTGCCGAAGAAGGTCTTCCCATGCCGACGAAGGGTAACGCACTAATGCCTGAAGTGCCGATAACCGGTGAACGCCATCGCTACCTCCAGCCGGTCACAGGCGTCGATGACTTCCTGGTCTCGCATCGAGCCCCCGGGCTGGACGACGGCGCGGACGCCACCCTCCGCCGCCATGTCGATGCTGTCCGGGAACGGGAAGTAGGCGTCGGATGCCAGGGCGCTGCCGGGAGCGCGCTCACCGGCGGCCCGCAGGGCCAGGTGGACGCTGTTCACGCGGTTCGGCTGGCCGGCGCCGGCGCCGACCATGGCCCCGTCCTTGGCGAGCACGATAGCGTTCGACTTCACGTGCTTCACTGCCTTCCAGGCGAACCGCAGGTTGACCATCTCGTCCTCCGCGGGCTTTCGCTTCGTGACGACGTTCAGCTCCACCTCATCATCGGGCACCGCGTCGCGAGACTGCATCAGCATCCCCCCAACAACCTGGCGGAATTCGTATCTGCGTTCGCCACGATCGATGATGGGCGCGCGTAGAATACGCAAGTCCTTGCTCTTTTCGAGCAACTCCAGCGCTCCGTCATCAAATTCGGGCGCGATGATGATGTGGAGGAGCAGCCGCTGGCCGGTCGTCGGGTGCTTGCTGGCGCGGATCGTCCTCGCGATCTCGCGCGTCACCGGCCGGTTGATGCCAACGATGCCGCCGAACGCGGAGAGCGGGTCGCCCGCATAGGCGCCTTCCCAAGCCCGGATAACGTCGTCGTTGGTGGCGAGGCCACAGGGCGTCGCGTGCTTGATGATCGCGACGGCCGGCTGATCGAAATCGCAGGCGGCGCTCCAAGCAGCGTCGGCGTCCAGGATGTTGACATACGACAGCGCAATGCCGTGGAGCTGCTCCGCGGCGGCGATGCCATCGGGCCTCTCAAGGCCCGCGTTCGCGTAGAACGCGGCCTGCTGGTGGGGGTTCTCCCCGTAACGCAACTCCTGCAGCTTCGTCAGCGCGACCGTAAGATTCTCCGGCAGCTCCTCCTCGCGCAGGTAGGACGCGATCGCCGTGTCGTACGTCGCGACGTGCTGAAACGCCTTCGCCGCCAACGCGCGCCGGCGCCCGAGCGACACTTCGCCCGCTCGGAGCGCTTCCAGGATCTCCGCGTAGTCGGCCGGA
>JADFRJ010000199.1 GCA_022561355.1 Chloroflexota bacterium
CTGCGACAGGCGCGCAAGCTCAACGCCGCGCACTCCCTCCCTGGTACCAGGCGCCACCAGATCCCGACGCTGCGAGAGGTGCTCAAGGCCGTGAACGGCCGCGCGCTGCTCGTGCTCGAGATCAAGGCCAGCAAGATCGAAGAAGCGGTGCTGGACGCCGTCCGCCGAGAGAAGGCGCTCGACTACTGCGCCGTCCACTCGTTCCGCCCGGCCATCATCGAGCGCGTCCGCAAGCTGGAGCGACGCATGCCCTGTTCGCTCCTCACCACGGGCCACGACGTGAAAGACTGGGACCAGCTCTTGGCGTTTGCGCTCTCGCTCAACGCGCAGGGGGTGTCGGTGCACCACAGCGCCGTCTCCGCCAAGCGCGTCCGCCGGGCTCACCTGCGCGAGCTGCGCTTCTCCACCTGGACGGTCAACAAGCGCGACGACGTCCGGCGCGTCGCGGCCTGCGGCGTCGACGCCATCACGAGCGACTACCCGGACCGCGTGCGGCGCTGGCTACCGAAGAGGTAGCGAACGTCGGCAGCACATAGAACGCGTAGCGTTCCGCAAGCTACCGCTGGTTGGCCGCCGCCGGAGGCGGGCCGTTAGCCGGGGCACCTCATGTCTATGTCGAGACCATTGGAGTCGGCGATGCCCTGCAGGGCGACGCACGAGGCGGCGAAGCGTGCTTGGGAGCCGAGGAAGCCCGGGCCTTGTAGCACGAGTTGAGCGTCTTCCACCGTCTCGGATAGATCGAGCACCGTAAGGGCGTTGTCGTACATTTCGACGAGTTCCTGGCCCGCGGTCACGGCTTCGCTGTGAGCGTCCGCGACCTCCGCGGGCGCATTCAGCCCTTCCAGGTCACCCACGAAGTCGTCTACGAGCGATTTGCTGTCCTCCACGAAGCCGACGAACTCGTCAAGGCTCTCCCCCGCATCCAGGAGATCGACGTCGGCATCAAACGCCTGGCTCAGCGGCTCCAGTTCGCTGAAGTACTCAGCCAGCGTCAGCTCGCCGCCGCCGTTACCGTTCCCGCCGTTGTCATCGTCGTCATCGCCGCACGCGACCAGGCCCAACGATAGGACCATCGCTCCGATGATGGCCAGTACCAGATATCGAATCTTCATGCGTCCCTCCTAAACTAAACTGCTAAAGAGGGTAGGCATGTTTGCGTGTTAGGAGCAAATGCCCACATTCGTTGACACGTTCTCAGACGCCGCGATACACTGCCCGCGCATATGAGTACGTCCAAGCGTGAATGGCAAGAAGGCACCTACCAGGAGGCTAAGGAGCGCTCTCCAGAGCGCGACGCCGCCTTCGAGACTAGCTCTGGCAAGCCCGTAGAACCCCTCTACACGCCGGAGGACGTCTCCGACAACGGTGGTTTCGACTACGAAGGCAAGCTCGGATATCCCGGCGCCTACCCATATACGCGCGGCATACAGCCGACCATGTACCGTGGGCGCTTCTGGACGATGCGCCAGTACGCCGGCTTCGGCACCGCCGAAGAGTCGAACGAGCGCTATAAGTACCTGCTCTCGCAGGGTCAGACGGGCCTCTCTGTCGCGTTCGATCTTCCTACCCAGATCGGTTACGACGCGGACGACTCGATGGCCGCCAGCGAAGTCGGCAAAGTGGGCGTTTCTATCTGCTCGATTCGCGACATGGAGACGCTCTTCGACGGCATTTCGCTCGACAAAGTCACAACCTCCATGACGATCAACGCTACCGCGTCGATCCTGCTCGCGCTCTACGTCGCGGTCGCCAAGCGGCAGGGCGCCGACCTCACGAAGATCGGCGGTACCACCCAGCACGACATCCTCAAGGAGTACGTCGCTCGCGGCACGTACATCTTCCCGCCACGTCCTTCGATGCGCCTGGTCACGGACGTCTTCCAGTACTGCCGGACCGAGTTGCCTTCCTGGAACACCATCAGCATCAGCGGCTACCACATGCGCGAGGCCGGTTGTACCGCCGCGCAGGAGGTCGGCTTCACGATGGCCCACGCCATCGCCTACGTAGAAGCCGGGCTAGAGACAGGGCTCGTCTTCGATGAGTTCGCTCCCAGGCTCGCGTTCTTCTTCGCCTGCCACGGCAACTTCCTGGAGGAGATCGCCAAGTTCCGAGCGGCCCGCCGCCTCTGGGCGCGCATCGCCAAGGAGCGCTTTGGCGCCAAGGACCCGCGCTCGATGATGCTCCGCTTCCACACGCAGACGGGTGGCGCCACGCTGACGGCCCAGCAGGTCAACAACAACATCGTCCGCACCACCTTCCAGGCGCTTTCGGCTGTCCTTGGCGGCACGCAATCACTGCACACCAACTCCAAGGACGAAGCGCTCGCGCTTCCCACCCAGGAGGCAGCGGAGCTTGCGCTGCGTACGCAGCAGATCATCGCCTACGAATCGGGCGTCGGCGATACGGTCGACCCGGTCGCCGGCTCCTACGTGATCGAGCAGCTCACCGATCAGGTGGAAGCGGAGGCTCAGGAGTACATCGACCGCATCGATGCTATCGGCGGCGCGCTCACCGCGATCGAGCAAGGCTTCCAGCAGCGCGAGATTCAGGAGAGCGCGTTCCGCATGCAAAAGGACATCGAGGCTAAGCGACGCGTCGTCGTCGGCGTGAACGAATACGTCGAGGAAGAAGAGGCTATCGGCAACCTGATGCGCGTCAACCCGGTTGTCGGCGAACATCAGCGAAAGCGGCTGGAAGATCTGCGCAACGACCGCGATGAAGCGCGCGCCCAGCAGTTGCTCGAACAGCTCGGCGAGGCCGCCGAAGGCACCGGCAACCTCATGCCGCACCTGATCGAGTGTGTGGAGAACAGCGTCACGTTAGGGGAGATCTGCCACGTCCTGCGCGGCCTCTGGGGTGAGTACCAGGGTACGCTGGCGATCTAGTGGCGCGGCAACGTCTTGGATGCGGAGGGTTCAGGCCCTCGCGGGAACGGCCAGGGATCGTCAACCGTAGGCGACTCGCGAGTCGCCCGTTCCCTGCCATGAGGAGGAGACATGTCCGATAAAGAGACAGTGCTCAAGAACGTCGAAACGGAGTACGAGAACTTGCAGGAGGCCGTGAAAGGCCTCGACGACCGCCAGATGGCCGAAGCCTGGCTTGATGGCTGGTCCGTCAAGGACATCCTCGGCCACGTCCTTGGCTGGGAACGCCAGATGATCACGTTCCTGGAGCGTATGGCACGGGGAGAACGACCCGTTCCTGAGGGTGTCGACTACTCAGACCCGGACGCCTGGAACGCCAAGTTCGCCTTGCAGTTCGCGCCCATCGGCGGCGCCACCGTGCTCGCGACCTGGAAACAAGCCCACATGAACTTCGTCAGGGCCGCCAACGCGCTGCCGGACGACCGTTTCGGCGAGAAGGATGGCAAGCCCAAGACCGCTAATCGCATGCTCGCCGATAACGGCTACGAGCACTATCGGGAGCACACAGCCCAAATCCTGGAGTGGCGCAAGAGCGCGGGCATCTAGCGGGCGTGGGCGTCACTCGCATCCACCACACCGGCGTCGTCGTGCGCAGCCTGGAGGATGCGTACGCCTTCTATCGCGACACCCTGTCCCTGCGCCTCGTCAAAGAAGCCGTCATGGAGGATCAGGGAGTGAAGGCCGCCCTCCTCGATCTCGGCAATAGCCTCCTTGAACTGCTCGAGCCCATCGACCCCGACTTCGGAATCGCGCGCTTCCTCGAAACGCGCGGCGAGGGCCTCCACCACGTTTGCTTAGAAGTCGCGAATATCAACGCCTCGCTCGCGGACCTCAAGTCCAAGAACGTCGAACTGATCGACGAAGAGCCTCGCGCGGGGCTTACTGGCGACATCGCCTTCATTCACCCCAAGGGCCTCCACGGCGTGCTTGTCGAACTCGTGCATGCCCCAACCGCACTTCGTATCGGCGAGTAAGGTTCCATGCTGCCGCTCTCGCTCGACCACCTTGTGATCGCCGTTCGTGATCTCGATCTCGCCAGCCAGAACTACCAACGCTTGCTCGGCCGCAAGCCGTCCTGGACCGGCCGCCACCCCACCTACGGAACGGCTAACGTCCTCTTCCGCATCGATAACTGCTACATCGAGCTGCTCGCGCCCGCGGAACAGTCCGCAGAGTCAGCCTGGAATCGCGAGCTTCATGGCCGCCTCGAAACGGCCGGCGAAGGCCTCTACGCGATAGCGCTTGGCACGGACGACATCCAGACGAGCGTCGAGGAGATTCGCCAGGGCGGCATCCACATCGACGACGCAGCCGCCGGCGATGGCGTGGACGAGCAGACCGGCGCTCGCCGCGAGTGGTCCAACGCCCGCATGCCCGTCAAGGAGACGCGGGGAGTCCCCGCCTTCGTGATCGAGCACCGCTCGCCGGCGGACGCTCTGCCCGTGGCGCCCTCGACCAGTCCCGCAGGCACCGCCGTGCACGCCGTCGACCACGTTGTGGTCGCCTCGTCGCACATGGCAGCCTGCCTGCGGCTGTGGCACGAGACGCTGGGCCTCGATCTCCGGCTGACGTTGGACCGCAACGGCCGCTCGCTCCACTTTCTGCTCATGGGCCAGGCGATCCTGGAACTCGTCGGCGAGACTGAGCCTGCTCGACCGGGCGAACGCGACACACTCGGGGGCATCGCATATCGTGTGAAGGACGTGCCAGCCACGGTGGAGCGCCTCCGCGCCGCCGGCGTCGAGATCAGCGACGCACGCGACGGCAACGCACCGGACACAATCGTGGCCGACCTCAAGC
>JADFRJ010000016.1 GCA_022561355.1 Chloroflexota bacterium
GAATTCCGAACCGAGCCCGACCTCGAAGTTGTTCGACCAGACCGCATCGGGATCGACCTTTAATGAAATGACGAGGCCGCCAACCTGTGAGGCCCGCAGGAAGTAGCCGCGCTCCTCAGCGAGTGGGTCGGCGCTTGTCGTATCGGCTTGTCCGGAGGCTGCGTCCGCCTCCGCTTCGGCTCGCGCCGGCTCAAGCTGGATGAGAACGCCGACTGCGACCAGCACCAACACGCCGAGCACGGCTTCTAGGCGGATCATGTTCGTTACCAGGCGCTGGAGGCTCGCTAACGAGGCCGCCGAGTCTTCGTCGATAGCCCCGCCGCGCATCCGCAGGCTTGCTTCGACGATGCGAGGCTGGAGCCGGAACGCGCCGAGGGCCGCGACGGCGAGCAGCGGCAGCATGATCCCCATCTTGCCGATGAGACTGAGCCCGTAGTTGGTGTTGAAGAGCTGGCCGAAGGACGTGAACTGGGCGAAGGCGCTGATCACTCCGCTGACCATCAGGATCACGACGGAGAGCGCGGCCAGCACAGAGAAATGCCGGAATGACGCCGCCGTAAAGAGCGTACGCGCCGGTCCGGGAAGCTCCTCGAGCCAGCGTGGCATCGCAAGGCCGACGTGGATCAGGCCGCCTATCCAGAGCGAGGCGGCGAACAGGTGCAATACGTCGGTCGCAATCTTCCAGACGGCGCCATCAGCGCCAGCGGCGTGGCTGACCATCGATTGGGTGAAGAGCACGCCGAACGCGGAGACCGCCAAGACGGACAGTGCCGGAATGAGCGCACTGCCCTTCGCTCGCCAGACGAGGAAGGCCGCGACCAGCGTCGCGAGCAGCAATGCCTGTCTGGCGATCAGGAACTTCCCGAAGCGAGTGTCGGTGAGCAGGTCATCGATCTTATTGAGACTGCCAAGCTCGTCAGCCTGCGTGAGGAGCTGGATCAGACTGCCCTGGAGGACGAGGAACACAGCGATCAACGTGCTCGCGATCAGGATCCCGATCGAGAGCTTGCGGAGCGCGTTTTGCGATTCGCCCGAAAGGACGCGGGACGCCGGCACGACAACGAGCAGCACGTAGGCGACGCCGCCCAGCATGACGGCAGAACCCAGCAGGACGATCCAGCGGGCAGTTGTGTCGAGCAAGTCCGGCGTGTTGGACGGCGCCTGGGCCAGGTCCAAAAGCTCCGATGGAACCGAGCCCCCTGGCGCTGTTCCATCCGGGTTGAGCACGGTAAACGAGAAGGACCCGGCCCAGGTGTGGCCGTCGACTGTCGAGAGGTTTCGCCAGATCACGGTGTAGATACCTGGAGGCAACTCGTCGATGACGTCCACCGTAAGCGAGTCCTCGCTCTGGAACGTGGGCGCTGAGACCGGCAGTTCGGCAGGGCTGGTGTCCCAGATCTGAACAGTCGTAACCGATGGCTCCAGCGGCTCGCTGAAGCTGAGCGAAATCGTGCGCGGCCATTCCAGGAGTTGCTCGTTGGGCGCCGGATCGGAAGCGAGCTGAACGGCGTGAGCGTATGAGCTTGGTGTTCCGGCGAATGCCGCCCAACCCGCGATGGCGAGCAGAGCGACAACGATGCCCAGGAGAAGCGTCCGGACCGGGATTAGACTACGTACGACAACCCTCTCATTCCCCCTCCTTGGTGGGCTCCCCTCTTGACAGCATTGTTCTCAGCGTCGAGAATAGACAATGCTAAGTATTGGTGTATGCCTATGCTTTGTTCAGGACTGAACGTCGTTCAGCGTATGAGGAGCCTACTAGGATGAGTACTTCCGCGTCAAATCAGGAAACGCATGTTGAGCCGGCGGCGTCCACAGGGCAGCTGTCCAAGCCGGGCCGGGCTCTGGCCATCCTGATCCTCTCCGGAGCGGTCGCGGTCGCGGTCCTGAGCGTGACGCTGAGCGTGACCCTGGACAACGGTGGCCTCTGGATAGACGCCGCGGCTGTCGCGGGGATGGTGGCGACCGTCATCGCTGCCGCCGTGATGCTTGGCACTCGGCATGGCTGGGCGAACGGCACCAGCATGTCGCTGGCCTCGATCGCGACTGGCGTCATCGGCGTCGGGGCGATCGCGCTCGCCGCGGTAACGTACATCGGTGGCATGGGCGGCGATGGCATCTCCAGTGCGGCAGTTGCGAACCAGACGTCCGAGGAGGGCATCGCCCTGACCGAGCAAGTCTCCAACAACGAGATCCAGCCGCCGGGCTACGCGCACGACATTGGCGTACAGCCGACGATCAACCAGTTCCTGACGTTCGATGACGCGCAGATCCTGCGCAGTGTGCCCGGGGGCACCGTCCTCCCGACGGAGGTCGATGCGCTCCGCTCAGAACTCACCGCGGCGCGCGAGTTCGCGTTGCAGTTCGACACCGTCGAGAAGGCCTACGCGGCGGGGTACAACAAAACGACAAACGACGTGCCCTTCATGGGCGCCCACTTCCTCAACAACCAGTACCTCACCGATGGCGTGTTCGACGCCGGCAAGCCCGAAGGACTGCTCTTTAGCAAATTGGGCAACCCGGACAACGATTGGACCCTGGTCGGCGTCTGGTACCTGCTGCTTCCCGGACAGGGCGGCGCGACCGTCGACAGCCCGCCGGAGGGTTTCAGTGGCAGTCTGGACCTCTGGCACACGCACCACGGGCTCTGCACGCGCGCCGGTGTCATCTCGGAAGATAACAGCGCTGAGAGTTGCGCCGCCGACAGCGGCAACTTCATTGGCGACCTGCGCTGGATGATGCACGCTTGGGTTTACCCAGAGGCGGGCGTGGATAACAGCGAAGGCGTGTTCGTCTACCTCAACAGCGATCTCTTCGAGGCGCAGTCGCAGGCTCAAGTGACGATCATCGACTAACAAGAACTGAGGGACTCGAAGAGACGCCCGCCCCTGCGGGCGTCTCTTTTTGTGATCAGAGTTACGACTCCTCCGTCGTGAGGTGTTAGAATGTGATTCGTCCTAGCTTCATACGGAGGAACGCGCAATGGCCCTCATCATGTACTCGATCCCGGGATGCGGAACATGCGCACGCGCGAAGCGCGAGATGATAGAAGAGGAGATCGATTTCGAAGAGCGGAACATCAACATCAACGAGCAGTGGTACCAAGAAGCGATCAAACTAGCCGTGACTGTACCAATCTTCATTCACGAGGATGATCGAGTGGAGATCGGCTGGCGAGGAGACTCAGGATGTCTTTTCCAGTAGCTGTCGAGTCCTTGTCCGCAGACGGCCGAGGTTAGGCACCGGAGCACGGAGGTGGGATGGTGCTCCAGCTTTATGACACACTAACCCGGACGAAACAGCCCTTCAAGCCCCTTGAGTCCCGCAAGGCGAGTATCTACTCGTGCGGGCCAACGGTCTACCGCGACGTCCACATCGGGAACCTGCGGACGTATCTACTCGCGGACTGGCTGCGCAGAGTCTTGGAAGCGCAGGACTACCAGGTCCAGCACGTCAAGAACATCACTGACGTTGGACACATGCGGCAGGAGCTGCTGGAGCGAGGCGAAGATAAAGTGATCGCCGCCGCGATCGCAGCCGGCAAGACGCCTGCGGAGATCGCGGAGCACTACACGGAGTCGTTCCTTCGGGACGAGAAGGCGCTGAACATCAAGCCCGCGCACGAGTTTCCGCGCGCGACGGAACACATCGGCCACATGATCGAGATGATCGAGAGTTTGATCGCCAAAGAGCTGGCTTATGAAGTCAGCGGGAACGTCTACTACCGAGTCGAGCGCTTCTTGGGGTATGGCAAGCTGTCCGGCAATACGGGCGAAGGGCTGCTTGAGGGCGTTCGCGCTGAAGCCGATCCTCTGAAAGAGAATGGCAGGGACTTCTCGCTCTGGAAGGCGGCCGAGAAGGGCCGCGTCGCGAAGTGGTCCAGCCCGTGGGGCGATGGCTTCCCCGGCTGGCACATCGAGTGCTCCGCGATGTCCACCCATCTCCTGGGCGAGCGATTCGATTTCCACACCGGCGGCGTCGACAACATCTTCCCGCATCACGAAGACGAGATCGCCCAGAGCGAAGGCGCCCTCGGCCATCAGGTGGTTGGGCACTGGGTCCATGGCCAGCACCTCCTCGTCGACGGGCTGAAGATGGCCAAATCGACCGGCAACGTCTATACGTTGCCGCAGCTCCGCGATCGTGGTTTCGAGCCGATGGCGTTCCGTTATCTGTGCGCGACAGTCCACTATCGCAAGCGTCTCAACTTTACGTTTGCATCGCTGCGCGCGGCGTCCGCGGGCCTGAGCAAGTTGCGGCAAGAGGCGTTCCAGGCGGCCGGAGCGAATGGCGAAGACACGGGCGCGGGCGACGGGAGCGCGTGGGAAGAGGCGTTCTGGGATGCGCTCAAAGACGACTTGCACCTGCCGCGCGCGCTCGCGGCCGTTTGGCGACTCGTCCGTTCAGACGCGTCGCCGCGTGTGAAGACGCGTCTGCTGCGTGCGTTCGACGAAGTGCTCGGACTCGATCTGCTGCCGCAGCCTAGCGAAGTGCCCGACGCGGTGCGCGCGCTGATCGATGAGCGGCAGGAGCTGCGCAGGCGCGAGGACTTCGTGCCCGCGGACGCGCTGCGGAAGCGGGTCGAGGACGCCGGCTACGAGGTCCGTGACGTGCGTGAGGGGCTGGCGATTGTTCCCCGGGCGACGTCGGCGCCGAGCGACATGGGCGTACTACATTCGTCTGACGACGTGCCTTCGTTCCTTGAGCAGCCGGATGAGTTCGACTTCAGCGTGATCCTCACCGGGCGAGACGATCTGGAGGGGCTGCGGCGGGCCGCGTCCGCCGTGCTCGCGCAGTCCGACAGGCATCGCCTCGAACTGATCGTCGTCGATAATGGCTCGTCTGATGGCACGGGTGATTGGCTCTTCGAGCTGACGCAGCAAGACGACCGCGTGCGAGCGATCACTTGCGACCACAATATCGGGACCGGCGCGGCGCGTAACTGCGGCCTGCGCGCGGCCAAGGGGACGATCATTGTTCTGCTCGACACGAGCGTGGAGCCGACGGACGAGTTCTTAACGCCGATCGCGGCTGCGCTGGAGGATGGCACGACGGGCATCGTCGGCCCGTTCGGCGTCAACAGCGAGGACATGCGTGAATTCGAGGACGCTCCGGGGCCCGAAGTCGACGCCGTCGAAGGCTATCTCATGGCGCTTCGCCGCTCTCTCGTCCGTGAGGTGGGCCTGATGGACGAAAAGTTTCGCTTCTATCGCCATCTGGACCTCGACTACAGCCTGGCGATACGTGAGCGAGGTTATCGGAATCGCATCGTCCCAGACCTGCCGCTGCGCCGCCACGCGCACACGGACTGGGAACGTACTCCGGAAGATGAGCGCGACCGTCTGAGCAAGCGCAACTTCTACCGCTTCCTCAAGAAATACGGCCACAGCACCGACCTGCTCCTAGCTAAGTCCACGTAACTGTTCCTCAGAATTTCTTGGGCGAGAGGGTTGACATCCCTCCGCAGCCGATATATAGTGTTCATAGGTATACGGCAGCAAGGTATCGGAGGCATAGGTATGTCTGGAAATCGAGACCTGACGGAAAAGAGCTATTGGCAGACGCTTGCCAGCCGCGGGACGGGACGTTTTCTCGTCTTGGCGGCCCTTAACGAGCGCCCGCGGCATGGTTATGAGCTAGCGCGCGCCGTCACGGAGGCGTGTGATGGCTGCTGTGAGCCGACGGACGCGATGATCTATCCGACGATACGAGAGTTGACGGAAGGCGGCTACATCACCTGCCATACCGAATCGCAGGGCCAGCGACAACGCAAGGTGTGCGAGCTGACGGACCGCGGACGAGCGGCCTTTCGGGCGGCCGCGGAAGTATGGAGATCCGTGCTGCCCGCTCTGCAAGACGGAATCGATGCAGGATTGAAGCTGGACACGCTGGAAGCCAACGAGGAGGTCCTGGTATGACGACCGAACGAACAGCAGGGGAGATCAAAGGCGCCGTCGAAGAGCACTACGGATCGCGGGCGCGTCAACAGCTCAGCAAGCCGGAGACGATAGAGCTGACAGCCACGTCCGGCGATGGCTGCGGCGACGATGCATGTTGCGGGCCCTCCGCGGCGCCGCAAGAGGAATCATCCGGCTGGGCCGACAAGCTGTACAGCGCCCAAGAGCTGGGCACCGTGCCGGAGGAGGTTCAGGAGATGTCGCTCGGCTGCGGCAACCCGATGGCGATCGCCGAGTTGCGAGCCGGCGAGGCCGTCCTCGATCTCGGGAGCGGCAGCGGACTCGACTGCTTCCTGGCCGCGCAGCAGGTCGGTGAGTCGGGCAGGGTCGTCGGCCTCGACATGACCGACAGCATGCTCGAATTAGCCGCACGCAACCTGAAGAAGGTCGGCGCGACGAACGTCGAGTTCACGAAGGGCGAGATGGAGTCGATGCCGCTCCCGGACGACGAGTTCGACGTGATCATCTCCAACTGCGTGATCAACCTGTCACCCGACAAGGACGCGGTGTTCCGCGAGTCGCCTCGCGTCCTCAAGCCCGGCGGCCGCATGCGCGTGTCGGACATCGTCTGGACGCGGGCACCTACCGAGCAGGAGACCTCCGATCTCGCAAGCTGGGCAGGCTGCATCGCCGGAGCGCTGGAGATCAAGGAAGTGGAATCCAAGCTGAACGACGCAGGCTTCACGGACATCAAGATCGAAGTGACGCAGCAGGGCGAGAACAATGGTTGGGCGAGCGCCGACATCAGTGCGTTCAAGCCGGCGGCATCCTGCTGCTAGATGAGGCTCACGCCCGGATACACAGAGAGAGGCCCGGAAGGGCCTCTCTTCCTATTGCAGGTTGAACTCCGGGAAGTTTTCGTAGAACGGCAGGAGCGGGACGAAGGCGATCAGGTAGGTCTGACTGCCCTGCTGGAGCGGCCCAATCAGCGTTCCTACGTTGTCTCCTTGAAATCTGAACTGACTCCACAGGCTCGCTGCGAGGTCGCCGTCAACTCCGTGCTGCACTGGACCGGAACCCTCGGGCAGGATCTGAGCAAAGTCGATGTCGGCGGCAGGCGGCAGCGGCGGGGCTCCCTGGCGCGGAGGCTCGCCTATGTGCATGACCTGCAGCACCAAGGACGCCGGAAGGAAGTCGGCCGGCTGAGACGCACCAAGCGCCACTGGGTCGAGCGAGCGGAGTGTTGCGACGAAGGCTTGCACCGTGCGGTACTGGTCGAACTCCTCGCCGGCGTCCTCTGGAAGAGGCTCGTCCGCGCCTCGAACGCTGACGGCGTTCGCGAGATCGCGGGTGTGAGCGTAGATAAACGTCGTCGGGCCGGAGGCGCCCTCCGGCGCTGGCTGCTCGTAGATGAAGTCGAGGAAGCCTTCGTCCACGATGCCTTCCAGCAGCTCCCGAACGGCATCCGCCGGCAGCCTGGTCTCCAGCAATCGCGTGCCATCCTCCGAGACGCTCTGGTAGATCAGTGTGCCGTCGCCGTAGAGCGTGAACTCGGGCACTGGCAGGCGGCGCTCGATCTCTGACGCATCCGCGTCGACGGTCAGCATCTGGATAATGATCGAGTCCTCGCGGTGGAGGTACTCGATTGGGTCGCTCGGTGTGGGGCGGCAGGCAACGAGCAGCAGGGCGATCGAGAGAACAAGAAGAACCGGCCGCGTAAGCATCGCTCCTCTATGATAAGCTTCGCCGCCAGGTGCGTCGATCTATCTTGCGACACCCTCCGCAGTACGGCATAGTAGGTGGGCGCTAGGAGCGTACACGTATGATGCAAACCCTCAAGGGCAAGACGGCTATCTCCGGGCTCGGGATCACCGAGCAGGGGAAAGTCTACGGGCACAGTACGGCCTGGTTCGCCGCGGAGGCGATCCGGCTCGCGTTGGAGGACTCCGGCCTTCGCAAGGAGGACATCGATGGCATGCTCGTCAACACCGGCGTCACGCCGATGCCGGGGATGGGCGGCCTGGATCTCCAGAACCATCTTGGCCTGACGAATCTGCGGCTGCTCACCGGCATGCAGGCGGGCGGGGCGACCGCCGCCATGATGGTCCAGTACGCGGCAATGGCGGTCGCGAATGGCATGGCGAACCATGTGGTGTGTGTCTTTGCCGACGCACCGCTGCGCGAGAGCCGGGGTGGTGGAGGCGCCTACAGCGGCACGGGCGGCGGAGGATACGTGCCGCCGGGCATGTCAGGGCTCTACACCGCCTTCGGCATGTTCGGCATCAATGCGCAGTACGCGCTGGCGGCGCGGCGGCATATGGGCATGTACGGCACGACCAACGATCACTTCGGCGCGATTGCCGTCGCGCAGCGCGCGTGGGCGCGGAAGAGCCCGCACGCGCAGCAGCGCGACCCGATGACGATCGAGGACTACCACGCGTCACGTTGGGTAGCGGAACCGCTGCACCTGTACGACTGCTGCCTGGTCTCGAACGGCGGCGTCGCCGTGATCGTCTCCTCGGCGGAGGCGGCCAAGGACATGAAACAGCCGCCGGCGTACATCTGGGGGATGGGGCAGGGGCACCCCGGCGATCTGAAGCGAGCCGGCTGGGACGTCGACACGAACACCGGCGCGCCGATCGCGAAGGAGCGAGCCTTCAGCATGGCGGGCATCGAGCTGGACGACATCGACGTTTGCCAGCTCTACGACTGCTACACGTACACGGTGCTCGTGACGCTGGAGGACTACGGCTTCTGCGCGAAAGGGGAGGGCGGCCCGTTCGTCGCGGACGGCAAGCTCGGCCCCGGAGGTTCGTTGCCCACGAACACGGGCGGCGGGCAGCTCTCCGGCTACTACATGTGGGGCATGACGCCGCTATCCGAAGGCATCGTGCAGGCCCGAGGGACGGGAGGCGAGCGTCAGGTCGAGAAGCACGACGTGGTGCTGGTTTCCGGCAACGGCGGCATCCTCGATCATCACAGCACCCTGATCCTCAGCCCGCATCCAGCGTAAGGAACCGATCTAGTGCCAGACCAAGAGTACACACGCCCGATACCCGTCGCTGACGAGGCGTCGAAGCCGTTCTTCGACGGCGCGAACGAGGGCAAGCTGATGCTCGTGAAGTGCTCACAGTGCGGGACGCATCGGCTCCCGGGCCGCGAGCGCTGCCTCGATTGCTGGTCCACGGAGTCGGAGTGGACGCAGGCTTCCGGCAAAGGGAAGCTCTACACATACGGGATCATGCACCAGAAGTACCACCCGGCATTCGCGGACGTGACGCCGTACAATTACGCGATCGTCGAGCTGGATGAGGGGCCCCGCCTGGTGACGAACATCGTAGACTGCGAGCATGACGACCTGAAGACGGATATGAGCGTTGAGGCCGTCTTCGACCACGTCAGCGACGAGGCCACGCTGATCCGCTTTAGGCCCGCAGGTGGGTAACGTCTGTCATGCTGAGCGGAGCGCAGCATCTCTGTGGTCCTTTGCCACGCGCTTCCCTCCGTTCGCAAGGCGCTCCGATTGCGAACGGGACTCTTCGCTTCGCTCTGAGTGACTTGTCATGACGTTCTCCATCATCGCCCGCGATCCTGAGACCGGGCACTTCGGTGTCGCGGTCTCGACGGCGGTGCCCTGCGTTGGCGCGATGGTCCCTCACGTGAAGCCGGGCGTCGGTGCGATCGCGACGCAGTCGTTCACCAACGTGAGGCTCGGCATCGACGGCCTGAAGCTGCTAGAGCTAGGGCTGACCTCGGAGGCCGCATTGATATCGCTGCTTGTGCAGGACGAAGAGGCGAGCCGGCGTCAGGTCGCCGGCATCGACCGCGACAACACGCCCTACGTCTATTCTGGAGACGGCTGCGTGGACTGGTATGGCTCCCATGAGGGCGAGCACTACTCCGTGCAAGGGAACATGCTCGTCGGCGAGGATACCATCAGCGCGATGGCTGAGGCGTTCGAGGGCTCCGAGGGCTTCCTGGGCGAGCGCTTGATACGCGCGCTGGAGGCCGGCCAGGTGGCAGGCGGGGATAAGCGCGGGCGTGAGTCCGCGGCGCTGCTAATCGCGCCGTATCTGCCGCAGGATCCTACAACGAAACTGGACATCAGGGTAGACCAACACGATGACCCCGTAACGGAGTTGCGCCGCATTTTCGACGTACTCGGGAAACGCACTCGCGAAGTGGCGCAGGAAGCACGGAAGCTGGAGGAAGAGAAGTCATGAGCGGAACGCGATTCCCAATGAAGCTCGACCCGTGGTGGCGAGCGCTCCTTCTGGTAGGGGGCGCCACCCAGGGTAATTCGTACCTGGAGATCGAACGCGACGCGGTGACGGCGCGCTTTGGGATGCTCTATCAGGACACGATTCGTCTCGAAGACATCGAGAGCGTTGAGGAGGGCGATTGGCCACTCTGGATGGGCGTTGGGTGGCGGATTGGCTTTGGTCAGCGGCTTGGCCTGATCGGTTCTTACGATGGTGTCGTAGAGCTACGTCTTCGGCAGGCTTCGCGGGTCTGGCGGTTCGCGAGCTTCACGCGTCTGGCGGTCTCGTTGGAGGACCCGGTGGCGTTCGTCGGGGCGCTGAACGCAAAGCTCGAAGCGCCCTAATGCTCTCTCGGTCCTTGGGTCGTAAGGGACGTCCGCTGTACTTCTCGTAGTTCTCCTTCTCCTCTAGCAGAGCCGCTGCGCTCATTGTGCGGCAGGCAATGCCCTCGAGTACCTTCTTGGCCAGTGGGAACGGTGGCCATGGCCAGACCTCCCGGCCTGGCGTGACAAACCGCCCTTGCTCGTCTTTCTTGATGAATGCGATTCCTACGTCTTGCCCGTCTTTGAGGAAGTGCATGGCCGCCCGCCCGGTGATTGTACCAACCTGATAGCCCGAATTCTCGAGCAGGCCCTGCACACGACGAGCGTGCCGCCTCCAGGTTACGAGGTCGATGTCCGAATGAGATCTCGTGATCTGGCCAATCAGGAAGTCGAGCGCCCAGCCTCCACGCAGCCAAAAGCGAATCCTGGCTTGCCGGAAGATGCGATCGATCTCGGTTAGGAGACGAAACTGGGTCCGGGTATTGGTATCCGCAGCACTGGCCTCCATGTGTGGCAACCGGAGCTTAGAACATCACCGACGGCGCGTAGGCGCCCTGCGGCTCCTCATACGGGCCGTAGGCCATGAGGTTCATCACTTTCACGTTGCGGTGGCCTGCGGCGAGCGCGCCTCTATACAACGCTCCATCTCGTATCGGTACCATCGAATGCGCGCCCGGGGCCGTGGCTCCGTATCCGGCGAGTAGCGTCAGCAGGTCTTCGGTCGTTTCGGCGACGCCGTGTCCCAGCGCTGTGCCGATATGATAGCCGGCGATCTGCCCGCGGTCGAGCACGAACATCGGGAACCCGAGCGAGAGGAAGACTTCGTACTCGCCCCTGCGGCTGATGCGGTAGATGCTCTGGCACAGCTCGTCCATCTGATCGAAATCGGCCGCGGTGGCCGGCCGGAAGCCGGGGTCGGACGGCCCGTCGCTGGACAGTTCTAGATAGGCCAAGGGCTCCTTCGTATCGAAGCCCATAGACGCGTAGAGCGCGAGCGACTGCATGTTGAAGGAGTCCTGACAGAGGCGGATCATGTCGTGACCGTGCTCGCGCGCGGCAGCGATCACGTCCTCCATCAGCTTCCTGCCGATGCCTTCGCCCTGAGCGGCGAGGTCGACGGAGACCGGTCCGATGCCGGCTACATCGCCCCACATGTTGATGAAGTTCGAGCCTTTAGCGGACTCTCCGTCGTACGCGCCGATGCTGTAGACCTGCTCCTGCGCCACAAACATGCCGACGACCTGCTGCGCGAACTCGACGGTCGCGAAGTCGCTTGGGAAACCGTGGCGGTCCGAGAGGTCCTTGAATGCCTCGTAGCAGATGCGTCCCAGCTCGGGAACGTCGTCCGCGTGTAGTTGGCGAATCCCCGCCGTCACCCGTTCACCACCTTGGCGAGCGCTTCCTTGACGGCGCTCGCGGCCTCAACAACGCCCTGCTGGCTGCCTTGCACGGCGAGCAGGTTGACGTGGTCCATGCCCGCTTCCAGGAAGGGACCGAGGTATTCCGCGATCTCCTCCGGGCTGCCGTAGGGGCAGTACTTCTCGAAGTTTTCGAACGGGATCTGGTAGAAGCCCTGCATGCGCTTGGAGAGCCTGCGGCGCGCCTCGTCGCGGTCGCCGTCGACTGAGTGCCAGAGCTGAAGGCCGAGGCCGATCTTACTGCCGTCGCGGCCTTCCTTCGCCGCCCACTCATCGATCTTCTCGCGCGCCTCGTTCATGCGACGCGCCGAGACCCAGATCGCGGTCCAGGCGTCGCCGTAGCGGGCCGTCCGCCGCAGCGCGGCGTCGGAGCGCCCGCCGATGTGGATCGGAATGCCCTCGTCACGCATCGGCTTTGGCTGCATGCGCACCTTGTTCAACTGGAAGTACTTGCCCTCGAAGGTCGTCTCTTCCTGCGTCCAGAGCGAGCGCAAGATCTGGAGCGCTTCGTCCGTGCGGCGGGCGCGCGTCCTCGGGTCGATGCCGCAAGCGAGCCACTCGTTCTTATCCTCGCCACCGATGCCGACGCCCAAGATCAAGCGCCCGTTCGAGAGCTGATCGATCATCGCGCACTGGAGCGCGACCGGCGTGGGGTGGCGGAGCGCCAGTAGATAGACGCTCGTCATCAGCTTCGCGCGCTCCGTGACCGTGGCGACGGCGGCGAGATTCACCAAGCCGTCGTTGCCGTTGCCGTAGAACGTCACGTGGTCTCCCGCGAAGAGGCCGTCGATGCCGGCTTCCTCCGCCTTGCGGGCGGCGTCCAGCACCTCCTCGGAGCTGATGCCGGCGCGCATGTTCCACGCGCCGGTGGGGATCAGGATGGTGGGCATCTGCATGGACAGGTCTCCTATGGTGAGGGTTCTTCGCGCTTGGTCCCGATCGCGCCGCCGGCCCGCAGCGCCTCGATCTCGTCCCAGGAGTAGCCTGCCTCAAGCAGGACCTCCTCGGTGTGCTGGCCGTGCTCGGGCGCCAGTCCCCTGATCGCTGTTGGAGTCTTGCTGAACTGCACGGGCGTCGCGACCATCCGCACGGGATCGCCGTCCGGGCGCGGCACCTCCACAATGTAGCCGTTCGCTAACACCTGCGGGTCCTTCGCGATGGCCGCGTAGTCCTGTACATGCGCGCAGAACATGCCTCGTTCGCTTAACTGCTCCACCCATTCAGCGGCAGGGCGCTTGGCGAACTCGCCGTCCAGTATCTCGATCAGCTCCGGCGCGTGGTCTAGCACGCGAAGGCGATAGCTGGCGAAGCGCTCGTCCTCCTCTAGTTCCGGCCGGCCGATGATGTCGCAGACGTCAGGCCAGCCGCGGTTGAGCAGCATGCCGATAGCGAAATACTTGCCGTCACTACCCTTGTAGACGTTCCAGAACGGTGTGCGGCCGGCCCGGGGGAAGCGCTGAGGCAGCTCGCCGGAGAAGAGATGGCTGGTAATGTTGAACGACTGGAGCGCCATCACGCTGCCGAGCAGCGAGACGTCGACCTCCTGGCCTTCGCCCGTGCGCTCGCGATGGAGCAACGCAGCGAGGATCCCGAAGGCGGCCATCATGCCGCCGACCTGATCGGCGATGGGGGCGCCCGTATTCTTGGGCGTCCTGTCGGGATCGCCCGTGATCGCCATCAGCCCGCCCCGCGCCTGGCCCAGGATGTCGAACGAGCCTTGCATCGCCTCCGGTCCGTCCCGTCCGTAGCCAGACGCGCGGACGTAGATGATCGCCGGGTTCGCCTTCGCTGTCTCTTTGTAGCCGATGCCTAGCCGCTCGGTGACGCCGGGCCGGTAGTTCGTCAGGAAGACGTCGGCCCCCTCAGCGAGGCGGAAGAAGACGCTGCGAGCCGTTGGCTGCTTCAGATCGAGGGCGATCGAACGCTTGCCTCGATTGAGGGCCTGGAAGTAGGCGCTGAGCCCGCCGACACGTTCGATGACGTGCAGCCCGCGCCCCGGGTCGCCACGCTCCGCTTCCTCGATCTTGATGACGTCGGCGCCCAGATCGGCAAGCATGGCGGAAGCGGACGTCCCTTGCTGCCAGATCGTCATATCGAGGATTCGAACGCCTTCTAGCGCGCCTGACATGTGGCTGCCTCCTCAGGTTGCAAGATATAGCAGAAACGATCCGGCATAGGAAGTGTTTGGATAACTGGATGAGAACAAGCATGACCTTAAACACGGAAGTCAAGCTGGAACGAGGCCTAGACCTCGAGCGACGTCTCATGGTCGGTGTCGAGCGGGCCGCTGTAGCAGGCGAGCCGTACACGATCGTCGCTTGTGTTCCGCAGCGGCTTCCCGGCGAGGATATCTCTCAAGTAGTCGACGTTTGCGCCCAGTATGTGGGCGGGATCGTGCGCGATGATGACATCGTGGGCCTGCTAGATAACGAAATCCTCGTGATTGGGCTGCGCAAAACGGGCGCAAACGTGGCACGCGTATTCGCGTTCCGCATGCAGGGCGACCTGCGACTGCGTTCTCAGCCGATCCGCAACACGGTGTGGGAGACGGCGTACGCCACTATGCCGCAAGATGGAGACTCGGCTGAAGAGCTGATGTTGGCCGCGATACATGGCGCGATTAACAGGCGAAGGCGCCTAGGGAACTAGGCGCGGCGCCTAGGCCGCTAGGCACGGCCGCTACCTTGCTAGCAGACCGCGGACACGGATGTCCGCGGTTTTTTGTTGTCCTGTGTTGACCGGTTGATCGCGATACTCTAAAACTTGAGGTGCGATGACTGTCCGCGAGGGCGCGATCGTGAGCGAAGAGTCAGCATGCGCCTATCCTGCCGTGCCCGGACTGGTATGCTGTGCTGGTGAGTTTCTCGCGGACTAGAACGAGGTAATCATGAGCGGACCACGTCGAGTTGTCGTTACCGGAATAGGCCTTCTCACGCCTGTAGGGCTGGATGTCGAGAGCAGCTGGAAGAACCTGCTGGCCGGCACGTCTGGAATCGACTTAATCAAGCGGTTCGATACTACGCAACAGCAGGTCAAGATCGCCGGCGAGATAGAGGATTTCGAGCCGAAGCAGTACATGGACCACAAGATGGCCCGCCGGTCGGGCCGTTTCGCCCAGCTAGCCGTCGCGGCTAGCAAGCAGGCGCTCTGTTCCGCCGCCGTTGAGATCGACGATTCGAACCGCGATGAGATCGGCGTGATCATCGCATCCGCGGGCGGCGTGTTCGAGATGGGTAATCAAGAGCATGTCATCGAAACGCGCGGGGCCCACAGGGTGAACCCGCTGCTCATCACCAAGTATGGCGCTTACATGGCTGCCGCGCGCGTTGGGAGAGTGCTGGGCGTGCGCGGGCCGAACTCTACGATCAACTCTGCCTGTGCGTCCGGCACCGATGCGCTGGGCCAGGCGCTCAACATGATCCAGAACGGCGTGGCCGATGTGCTGCTCGCGGGCGCGGCGGAAGCGGTCGTCACGCCGGTTGGCATCGCCACCATGGGCGTGCTCGGCGCCCTCACGAAAGAGGGGAACGACGATCCACAGCGCGCGTCGCGTCCGTTCGACGCGACGCGCACGGGCTTCGTGCTCGCGGAGGGGGCGGGGATGTTGCTCCTCGAGACGGAGGAACGAGCCCAGGAGCGCGGCGCTCCGATCCTGGCCGAGTTCCCCGGCGCGGGCTGGTCGTTCGACGCTGCGGACGACACCGCGCCCGACTCCGCCGGACAGGCGCTGGCGATGCAACGGGCGCTGCGGTCGGCCGGTCTCAAACCGGAAGATGTGAGCTACATCAACGCCCACGGGACATCAACGCAGTTGAACGACAAGGCGGAGACGGCGGCGATCAAGATCGCCTTCGGTGAACAGGAGGCCCGGCGCGTTCCGATCAGCTCGATCAAATCGATGATCGGCCACTCCGGGTCAGGCGCCGGAGGCGTGGAGGCCGTGGTGGCCGTGCTCACGATCCGCGACAACATGCTACCCCCGACGATCAACTACGAACATCCCGATCCAGAGTGCGACCTAGACTACGTCCCGAACGAAGCTCGCGCGCATGAGGTTGATGTCGTGCTCTCGAACTCCTTCGGGCTGGGCGGTCAGAACGGGTCGCTCGTGATGCGCCGTTATCACGAATAGAGGGAAGCTGGTGGCGCAGGTGGCGCTACTCGCCCCGGCGGCGAGACTCGTCCCGGCCGGGGTGTTTCTGGCAGCATTTCTCCTCTACGTACCATCCTTCGACGCGCTCTTCGCGGTTCTCGACTTCAATCACCTGGACGCCATTCGCAGCACAGACGCGGCGACGTACTTCCTGCGTATCTTCGATCCAAGCGACGGCGGCAGGACCGTGATCGGCACAGGCGATCTCTACCGTCCCATCTACTACACGGTCTTCTGGTTCGAGTATCAGGCCTTTGGCACAGATCCGCTGCCGTACTACGTGTTCAACGCGACGATGCACGGCGCGAACGCAGTGCTCGTGTACCTGCTGGCGAAGCGCCTCACGAATTCGAACATCGCCTCGGTGGCGGGCGCGATGATCTGGGCGTTTCACCCGCAGTATGCGGACGCGGTCGTATGGGTGTCGTCGACGACGGACCTGCTGCTGGTCTTCTTTGGCCTGAGCGCCGTCCTCTTGTATGCGAAGGCTCTGGACCTGGACGGCAGAGCCCGCATTGCTATGACCGGGTTGTCGTTCGGTGCCGCCCTCCTCGCTCTGGGAGCGAAGGAATCGGGCATCATGATCGTGCCGATCATCGCGGGCTATCACGTGCTACTGGGTGATCCCAAGTTCCTCCGAGAGCGGCGGGTGCCGTGGGGATTGCTTCCTTTCCTGGTGCTACCGCTGGTGTACTTTCCGATGCGGTTGGCCCTAGTGGGTAATCTCGCTGCGAACGGCGGGAACGACATCTTCAGCTGGGACGTGTTTGGAAACATTCACATCCTGGCCGGGCTCGTGGCCGCGCCGTTCGTGGGCGAGACGGTCTCGACGTCTGTGCTGAGCGTGGGGCAGGGCGCGGCGGGTATCGCTGTGCTTGCGGCCGTGGTCGCCGGGGTCGTGCTGGGCTCGCGCAGGGAGTGGTTCCTGGCAGGCTGGTTCTTCGTCGCCATCACACCGGTACTGATCTTCCCGCAGGTCTGGCTGATCGGCCGCTATCTCTACCTTCCTTTGGTTGGGCTCGCGATCCTGGGAGGCATCGGGATCGCGCGTGCTGTCGAACTGGTCCCCTCGCCAAAATTCGAAGTTTTGCGGTCTGGCGCAGCTCTCGCTTTGATCGCGGGCGTCATGCTGTGGTTCGGCTCGTTGAATGTGGACCACCAAGACTGGCTTACGACGAAGGGAGAGGAGACCGGCGCGTTCATCGCGAGCCTCAAGAGCACGTATCCAGACCTGCCTGAAGACGGGCGCTTGATTGTGACACAGCATCCGAGATCACTCTCCTTAACTCCTAACGATGGCATGATGCTGGCGTCCGCAGTGCGGCTCGCATACGACAAGGACCTGGAGGTCATCACGCCGTGGCACCTGAATCGAGGCGAAGCTGCCCCAACCGAACGAGATCTTTGGTATCCGCCCTAGCCAACGCAGCGGTTCTTCTGGCTTGACGCTCGCGTTGGAGGCTCGTAGGCTACATAAAGCTAACTCACAAATGGCTGTTCTGGGGAGGAAGGGATGTTGATGCTTTGAGTCTCAGGCGTGTTATTCCGACGATTCTGATTCCCACCGGGCTGCTGCTGGGACTTGTCGCCGCCGGCGTCATCTCCTTGACGCAGTCCGTCAACGCGCTTCCACCAGCCGGCTCGGATACGTTCAACGTAACCGCCGAGGTGAGCATCAGCAGCCGCCTGGGCGAGGAGACGATCGCTCTCAGCGGCACGTTTCATGTGGAGCGTGGCGATCCCGTCATAGACGTGCAGACGGGCGTCGAGGTCGTGATTGCCGAAGTCACCGCGATCGATCTGCAGGGCAACAGCCTGACGGGCCCTGTGAGCATCAACCAGAGCCCCGGCCTGGCGTCGCTCGGCGAGATCCGCAGCCTGCAGGAACCACCGGCGCAGTTCCCGGCCAACAGTTTCTTCGATATCTTCGTAGAGGCGCACGTCCCGGCTAGCCCGCAGAGCGAGTTAGTCCTTCACAATGAGGACCCGATCCGTATCGTGCCAGTCGAGGGCGGTTCCCAGGTGCCAATCAATGCCTGGCCGCCGGTGGGGGTGACCTACGGCGCTGAGCTGGACCCGTGCGTTCCCCTGCTCTTGCCGGACCTCGACCCGAGAGACCCCGTGCCAGGCTTCCCCGCAGAAGTCTGCGTGGAGAGCATTTCGATCACCATAGGCGTGGTCAAGACGCCTACGCCCAGCCCAACGCCTTGCCCTGCGGAGGTCTGCCCACCGACGCCAACCGCCACACCGATCACTCCGACGCCGACGTCTACACCGGTTAGACCGGCGCTACCGGAGGACCC
>JADFRJ010000017.1 GCA_022561355.1 Chloroflexota bacterium
CCTGGCGCCTCCATGGCGCGGACGTTTGCTTCAACGATGTCGCCCACGAAGGTGAAGTCACGCGTCTGTGTCCCGTCTCCGAACATGCTTACGGTCTCGCCGTTTCTGCAGGCTGAGAGGAAGTGCTGGATGGCCATCTCCGGCCGCTGGCGCGGGCCGTAGACCGTGAAGTAGCGGAGCGAGATGGCCGGCAGGCCGTAGATCGTGGCGTAGAGCGAACAGAGATGCTCGGCGGCCAGCTTGGTGACGCCGTAGGGCGAGATCGGCTGAGGGATCGTCTCTTCCGTCACGGGCAGCTCCTTCGCGTCACCGTAGATCGACGATGAAGATGCGAACACGAACTTCGTTAGCTCTGCGTCCTTGGCCGCCTCCAGCAGCCGTTGGGTTGCATCGATGTTGTTGCGGAGGTACCCCGCGAAATGCGCGCCCCAACTCGGCCGTACTCCGGCCTGGCCGGCCTGGTGGAAGACATAGTCCGCCCCATCCAGCAGCGCTGGCAGATCCATCGTCACGAGATCGTCTTCCAGGAGCTGAAACCTGGCGTTGGTCCGCGCCTCCTCGATGTTCGCTTCCTTGACGGCGCGGTCGTAGTAGTCCGTGAAGCAGTCGACGCCTATGACGTCGTGACCAAGCGCGAGCAGGCGGTCGGCCAGATGCGAACCGATAAAGCCCGCTGCGCCCGTGACGATGCTACGTGGCATGCCGGCGCTCCTTGGTCACGGCAGTGAACCTTCCACGCAGGTGCGCTCGCGGTCGTCGTTGCCGAGAAGCTCTTCAGGGCACGTGCTAGGGGTCTCCAGGCCGGTCTCCCTCAGCGCGATTAACGTGTAGCTCTGCCCGTCCGACCGATACCAATACCCGTTCTTCGTGGGCTCCCCGAGTGGATCGAAAGGGATGCGCCCGACCGATTCCAGTCCGCACCCTACATCCAGCGTCCGGTACGCGCAGAGAGACTGCAGATCGTTGTCTGTGTCCGGGTACGAGCCGTTCTGCTGAGCATACTGCTCAAGTACGGCCTGGATCGCTTCCAAGTCCGTTGTTCTCGTCGCATCGCGCTCCTCTGGTGTTGTCGTCACACCGGTAGGGACCAGCGTCGGGTCTTCAGCTATGCGCTCCTCTACAGCCAAGGTAATCTCTGCCCGCGTCGTTTCCACGATGGATGGCGGGGAGAAGGTTCCGATGTACACTGCTCTTTCCGGAAACGCTTTCATAAGCGTAAGATCGTCTCCGGTAGTCTGCTGTTCGGCCCACACGATGTTTCCCTCGAGTGCTGGTGAGTTGGTCCAGAAGACGCTGCCGTAGCACCACCACTGGGGACAGTTCTTGACCAGTACTAGCGCGTTCTCCAGATCGAGCCGGTCCGCCTCTTCGAGTAGGCTGTCGTCCGTAAAGTTGAACCCCTTCAACGCCGCCGCGTTAGGGGGCGTACGCCTGTCGACTTCTCTGTCTCCCCATGTGTCTTGCTGTCCAAACAGCCAGCCGTAGAGGCTGAACGCGATGAGGCCGGCGATGATGGTGTAGGTGAGGAGCCCCGTGAGTCCATGGGATGTCATCGATGGCCCTTTCCGGAGGCGGCCGGCCAGCCAGTCGGCTGTGCTCGCGCCACTGGATGCTAGGACCTGCGCCCCGCGAGCGGTGAGCAGGATCAAGAACGGCAGCGATTCGTACCAGAAGCGGGGCCCATGCATGGTCGCCGAGGAACCATATACGATGGGCGACGTTGCGATGGCCAGGAAGGATGCGCCAAGAAAGTAATCCCATTTGTTTCGTGATCCGAGCAAGAATGGCAACGCCGCGATGATCAGGCCGACCGCGAGTGGCCAACCATTCGCAACCAACAGCATGAGCGAGAGCAGCTCCTGCTGGTTCTGCAGCCCCAAGGTGAGCGAGTGATTGCCGCTAAACCCGACGAAGTTCTCCGAAAACGTCCCTTGGATCTCGTACGCGTTTGTCCCAGCGCTGCCGGTGCTTAGCTGGTTGTAAAGGAAGTAGGCTCCCAACAAGAGAGCAGCGCCTGCTGAGAAGGCGATGTCCTCCAGCAACAGCTTGCCGAGCCGTGTCGAGTCACGCGCGAGCGGGTACCCGACGATCGCTGCTAAAACAGCGAGGGGAACGATGATCGGGAGGGCGATGTACCAAGCCAGCGCATCCGTTGCCAGGAACAGCGCTAGCACCAGGAGGCCGATGAGCACGAAGAAGCCGACTAATTGAACGCGGAGGCGCCCCGGTGGGCTGGCCCGCAGCAGCTCGTAGCCGAAGAACGCAGCGAGGACGGGGACAAATGCCACGGCCGTAAGGGGCCGGATGTTGAACAACAAACCAATCGAAACGCCTGCGAAAAACATCGCCGGCAGCCGCCATCGTGTGGGCAGCGTGATCAGGACAAGGCTGGCCATGATCGTGAACACAGCTGTGTTATGCGACATAAAGTTGCTCGCCTGCATCAAGAAGAACGGCGACGAAAAGAGCAAGACGGCGGCAATCAGCCCGACGGAAACGCTGTACAGTCGCTTGCCTAGCCAATACATCATCGCGACTGAGGCCGCCCCGAGCAGCGGCGGTACCAGCCAGACGGTGCCCACAAGCTGGCCGGCCGCGAGGAAGAGTGGGTGTCCGAACGGGTAGTGGGTGAACCAGCGGTCTTCGACGACCTGCAGCATGTGTGGATGGAAGATTGAGAAGCTCTCTCGGGCGGGCGGGGCATCAGCGGTGACGTTGAACGAAGCGAAGATCTTCGATTGGAACACGTACAGCACGGAGTCGGGAACGTGTGGCATCGCGTCCCCCAGGACGTACAGTAAGTACCAGAGCAACACGCCAGTACCTGCCGCCAGTCCGACGATGATGCCGGTAGCCATCTCAGGCACGAATTGGGCGCCGGCTTGCAGGAACCGCTCGAGCCGCTGGGATCGCACGACGAACGCGAGTATCACGACGCCGGCAAACATCAGCAGCGCGACAGGGTATGGCCGCAGCAGCATGGCTGTGATCGACTGGATCGTCTGCCCACGGCCTATTTCGAGACGAGCGATGTCGATCCGCTCTACCGCAGAGTTGTTCTCCAGCCTGGCCAGCGTTGCGCCCCCGAACGCCCGATGCGGGCCGACACCCATCACAACCGCGTTCTTGACGTTTTCTACGTGGACGAAGAGCGTGGCCTCGGTGATGTTCCGTAGCTTTGCTTCAACGATCACATTCGACCACGGCTGGAAGCCTGTCGAGATGGCGGATCCGCTCTTGGTGGTGAAGACACCGTCTTCTGTTCGCCAGGCGCCGCGCTCATTCTCCCAGAGCTCATCGGCTGGGCCGTTAAAGTCGTCTTCGAAGATCGTTTCGCCGGTGTCGTAGTCGGTGACGCGAATCCAATCGACGCCGTTAGGTTCGGGGAGCGCCGGCAGCTGATAGTTCTGCGACAAGAGAAGGCCAACGCCTCCCTCACCGGCTCCTTGGAACGAGCCTTGAGCTACCTCTCGACCATCCACGAACGCCGTGTAATTGGAGTCCGTCGCTTCAATCCGGACGATTATGCTGGAGCCGCCGCGGCTCCAGAAGTAGAGGACAACAAGCGCGAGGTTGACGAGGACAATGAGCCACAGCGTGGCGTTGCGTCCTGATCGCGTCGGCAGAAGCCGGGGTAGGAACGTGGCTGCTGTGTTGAAGAACTGTCGAGGGCGGGATTCTCGTTGGCGCATCCGTGCTTGTTCAGCCACCTCGGCGTGCGCGCCCGATCCCGATATAGGAGAAGCCTGCTTCCGCCACGTTGGCTGGATCGAGCACGTTACGGCCGTCGATGAGCACGCGGGAAGCCATCAGCTTGCCCAGGCGGTGCAGGTCGAGCGTGCGGAACTCGCTGTGCTCGCTGGCGATGACGATAGCATCGCAGCCAGTGGCAGCGCTGTAGGCGTCCTCGTGTAACTCCGCGATAGCGCTCACGCACATCTCAACGGTCCGATCCGCCATTGGGTCAAAGGCCTGGACTCGAACGCCTGCATCGCCCAGATGGCGGATGACGGACATAGCCGGAGAGCTTCGTACGTCGAACGTATCGCCCTTAAAACTGATTCCCAAGACGGCGACCTTTAGGCTGCTGAGGTCCTTGAAGAACTCCTCCAAGTAGCCCACGATGCGCCGCGGCTGAGCATTATTAACCTGCATGATCGCCTTGAGCAGCGTTGGCTCGTATCCGTGGCCTTCCGCGGTGCTCACAAGCGCGCTGAGGTCCTTCGGCAGGCAACTGCCCCCGAAACCAATCCCCGGCTCGATATAGGCATGCTCGCCGATACGCCGGTCGAGGTGGAGCGCTTCCGTCACCTTCGTGACGTCAGCCCCTGTCCGCTCGCAGATGTTGGCGATCTCATTGATGAAGCTGATGCTCGCCGCCAGGTACGCATTGGCCGCATACTTCGTGATCTCAGCCGTCTCCAGGTCGGTGATGATGATCTGGCAGTCCAGCGAGTCGTAGAGCTTCGCCGCACTCGAGCCGCTGTGCGCATCCGCGGCGCCGATGATCACGCGTTCCGGCCGCATGAAGTCGTCCACCGCATGCCCTTCGCGCAGGAACTCCGGATTGGAGACAACGGCCACTTCCATATCCGGGTGCTCCTTATGAAGCTGGACAGCAAGCAAGGCGTTTGTGCCCACGGGTACCGTGCTTCTGGTGATAACGAGCGCACCCGATTTGAGGAGCGGGCCCACGTCTCGAAGCGCCGCATAGAGCATCGAGAGGTCCGCATCGCCGTTGCTGCCCGCCGGTGTCGGCACGCACAGGAGCACCGCGTCTGCAATCGGCACAGCGTCACAAAGCTCTGTCGTGAATGAGATGCGACCGGATTCCAGGTTCCGGGCGATCATCTCGTCGAGGCCTGGCTCAAAGAAAGGCGCCTTGCCGCCATTCAGCTCAGCTACGCGGCCCGCGTCTATGTCGACAGCGCGGACACGGTGGCCCATGTCTGCCAACCCGGCCGCGGTTACCGCACCTGATCGCCCGACGCCTATCACACAGAGGTTAGAAGTCAACGCAGTACTCCTATCGGCGAGCAGTCCTCGTCGGGCTGCTCTGTTGCATTTACCGCGGCAGCTCCCCTGGTCCCGGCGTGGTGCCAGGATTCATTGTAGGGGACTGGCGGTTCCTTATTCAACTTAAGGCTGAGAGCCATCCTAGGGAGCTGCGCCGTGGCGAAGCATCACTCCTGCTATTGACATCAACGGCATGCTTCCGCCGTCCGTTTCAGAGCGAGGTAGTTGCTGTGACATTCAGCACTGGACGCAACGGTCGATACTTGTAGTAGAGAGGGAGTGCATTGACAAATAGACGTATTTGCCTTAGCATGTAGTTGCAACCAATTGCAATTATCATGAGCTGTGAGACAGACACCGTAAAAGTACTGCGCACCACGGGGCACAAGGCTACACCTCAGCGCCTGATGATCCTCGGCGCCCTGCGCCATGGGTCTGGGCATCTGACGGCGGCCGAAATCTTCGGCGAAGTGCAGGCTGAGTACCCCTACGTCGATATTTCGACCGTCTACCGGACGCTCGGTGTGCTGAAGGAGCTGCGGCTCGTCTCAGAAACGGACATGGGGACGGGCGATACGACGTACGAGTGGGTACAGCAGCAGGAACGTCACCATCACCTGATCTGCCGGAACTGCGATGAGGTGACGTCGCTCGACCATCAGTACCTAGAAGATCTCGGCGCGGAGATCATGGCGGAATCAGGATTCAAGCCGGACCTGGACCACTTCGCCATTTTTGGGCTGTGTGCCAAGTGCCGGCTGGAGGCCGAACAGAACTAAGCCGGATGAGGCCGGCTTGCGCGGGGTATAGCTGTGGACGTTGGACTGTTAGCTCTTGGTCTAGGTGGCTCGATTGGCGTGCTAGGTGGGGCGCTAGCGCTTGGCCTCAGACACGGCATTGACTGGGACCACATCGCCGCCATCACGGACATTACGAGCACGACTACGGCGAGCGAACCGGATGAACAGTGGCTCGTTGAAGAGCCGGGTGTGCTTCTCACTGACGAGAGCGATCACGTCGCCGCGGAACTCGCCAGGCAGCGCCCGATAGCCGGCGCCGCTTCCGCGGCCGTAGCGACCGCGGACGTTGGACTTGGGCAGGTGGCCCGCCTCGCCGTCTCTCCCAGCCAGCGACGAGCGATCTACCTGGCGAGCCTCTATGCGTTCGGTCACGGCACGATGGTCATGGCCCTCGGCTTGGCAGCGATCCTAGCGGCAGGCTTCCTGCCCGCCTGGATCGACCCGGTGATGCAGCGCGTCGTTGGCGTGACGCTGCTCCTGCTCGCGGCGTATCTCTTCTACTCGCTGTACCAGTACCTCAGGGGCGGCGGTGAGTTTCGGATTCGCAGCCGTTGGATGCTCATCTTCGCCGGTGCCCGTAACGTCGTGAACTGGGCATTGGGCAAAGCCGGACTGCGCAACGCGCGCGAACACGAGCACCCGCATGGTCAAGATCAATACGGCCCCAAGACCGCCTACAGCATTGGCTTGATCCACGGAATCGGAGCTGAGACGGGAACGCAGGTACTCATCATCGCCACCGCGGTCGGGGCGGGGACGCAGTTCATGGGCATCATGGCGCTGGTGTTCTTTGTCATTGGCCTCGTGATTTCCAATTCCTTCGTCACGCTTGCGACCACGGCAGGGTTCGTGTCCTCTCAGCGGCGCCAGTACGTGTATGTGCTGGCTGGATTGCTCGCGGCGGTGTTCAGCCTCGTCGTCGGTCTGCTGTTCCTCTTCGAGGCCGGAGCGGTTCTGCCGGACCTTGGCCAGTACTTCCGCTGGCTCGGCGGACCAGACGCTTAGGCGCCGTTCACGAACGACCCAGCGCGATACGTATCTCGGATCTCGCGGTAGGTGATCGTGTGGATCCCCAGCTTCTCTAGCTGTTCCGCGATTGACCTGTCTTTAAACAGCTCGTAGTCCATAGCGCGCGAGGGTGCGCTATCCGTCATCGCGGCCACCTCGTCACTGGCATGCGTGGGGTGAACCAGGAAGTGCGTCACGCCCGGGCGTAAGTTCTCAAAGAACTCCCGAAAGTAAGCGGAGCGCTCTTGTGGTGGGACCTCTAGCTGTGTCGCAAAGATGTGATCGAGCACTGGGAAGCCTGCCTCGTCGAGACGGGCGAGCTGTGGCTCCAGGGCGTCCCAGTAGCCGCTCATGCCGGCCTTGCGCAGGCGGTCCGGGTTCGGCCGGAAGGCGAAGATGGGGATCTTGTAGTCCAATCCAAGCGAGAAGTAGACCTCCATGAACTTCGGTTGGATCACGGTGCCCATATGCGTGTCGAGGTGCGTCACGTCGATGCCGGCCTTCACTGCCGTATCGATCTGCGCTCGCAGTTCGAGATCCGCTTCTTCGGGTGAGATGTGCTCGATGGCCTCCGCGGACGTCCTCCAGAGGTAGCCTTCTTCGTCGTAGAGGCCGGGCCCCCGGCTGCGTTCGGTGATAGGCCGCCAGCGGTAACCGTCGTATTCGCACGTCAGCGTGAGGTGGACGCCAAGGTCGGCATCGGGGTGGCCGCGAGCGTACGCCGCGGCCTCTGGCGACCACGCCGCCGGCACGAGGATCGAGCCTGACGTAAGGCTGCCGCGTTCCAGGCACTCGAATGTCGCCGCGTTGGACGCGTGCGTACTGCCGACGTCGTCGGCGTTCAGGATCAGCACGCGGTCGTCCGCCGAGTATCCGAGACGTTCCGCGAGATTCATGCAGAGAGCGTACTACACGGCGCCGGCGTTCGCCTACTCCACGGGCCGCAGGTCTTTTTGGTAGGGGATCAGGCCGGTCTCTTCGTCCGCCCAGACGAGCAGCGGAGGCAGCACGATAAGCGAGCTGAAGAGCGCGATACCTACGTTGAGCGCCGTCACGATGCCAAACGTCTCGAGCAGTGGGAAGCCCGAGAACGCCAGGACGCCGAACCCGCCGATGGTCGTGAGCCCGGACACCGTGATCGCGCGGCCGATGCGGCTCGAGGCCACGTCGATCGCCTCACGCGGGGAATGGCCCCGTTCCCGCTCCTCGAAGTAGCGAGCCATGATCAGCACGGAGAACTCCGTGCACGTGGCGATGATCAGCGGGCCGGACACCGCCGTCAGCGGGTTCAGTTCGATCCCCAGCACATAGATCGCCGCCGAGGAGCCTCCGAGCGCGATGAGCACCGGAACAAGCGGGAGCACCGTCTTGACGATGTTGCGGTAGGCCAAGAGCAACCAGACGAACACGGCGCCCAGCGCGGCGTAGATCATCAGCGTCCTGTTCGCGCTCAGAGCATCGACGGCCTCGATGCCGATCACGGCCAGCCCGGCCGGCGTCGCGGTCACGCCGGGCGGCGTATCGAGGTCCTCCTTCATGTCGGCCAGCAGCAGGCGCTGCTCGTCCAGCGACACCGGCCCAATCGCGAAGATGATGTGAGCCCGCGTCCGGTCTTCGCTCACGAACGTATTCGTGATCGAAGGCGGCGCCATCGCCAGCACGGTTTCGACGTCTTCCGTCTCTGGAGCACCTCCCACGATTCGTCCGACAATCGATGCGATGCTTTCGGCGCTCTTCAGTTCGTTCGGATGTTCGGCTATCTGGCGGGAGACGAAGCTGTTCATCCAGTCGAGGACTACCTGATCCGTCACGTCTTCCGCCTCGACCATGATGCCTAGCTGACTCGATGAGCCCGCGACGTCCCGAATGGTGCGCAGATCTGCCAGAACCGGGCTGTCCTGCGGGACGAACTTCTCCGGGTCCGTCTGGATTGTGATCTGCCGGTCCGCGAGCAAACCGATGAAGATGAACGCGACGCCGATCGCGACGATCGGGAGCAATCGCCTGTCCGTGGAGGTGAGCGCTCGTACGATACCGGCGACCTCCAGGCCGCTGTCTGTGCCCGTTCGCGGCTTGGTCTCGTGTTTGCGGTCGCGCCAGAACAGGATGCTGGATGGCACGAGGATGCCCGCTATGGCGAGGATCGTGATGCCGACCGCTAGCATCGACCCAAAATCCCGGATCATCGGCACGCGCGAAATGTGCAGGACCATAAAGCCGGCGGCGGCGGCTACCACCGCGATGCCGAGAGCAGGCCCAAGATTTGTGAGCGCGGACTGCAGACCCTCGGTGGAATTGCCCGTGCGCTCGCACTCCTCTTCGAACCTGCTGTGCATCTGGATCGCGAAGTCGATGCCGAGTCCGATGAGGATCGGGAGCCCGGAGATGCTGACCAGCGTGAGTGAGATCCCCAAGAACCCCATCAGCCCGAACGCCCAGACGCTGCCGACCAGCACGACGCCGAGCGACAGCAGCCGCCAGCGTGCTCGAAAGACGAGGAGGAGCACGATCACCATGATGACGCTCGCCAGCGCTGCCATCGTGAATATGCTCTCCCGCATCGTGTCGTTGATCTCTTTGAGCAAGATCGTCGGGCCGGTCGGCAGGACTTCGAAGCCCTCGAAGGAGTACTGCTCCACGATGCCGACAGCCTTCCCGCTCGCTGCGCCTTGTTCGTCAATCGACATGTTGCCGTTGAGCCGCACCACCATCAGGGCGTGTTGCGCGTCGGGGAAGATGCCCTGGAATTCCTGCCGGACCTCCCCAAGTTCGTCGAAGATGAGGAACTCGACGAAGGCCGGGTTGTCGAGCGATTGCTCGCCTGCCAGCGCGAAGCGTTCGGCGTCGATGGCCTGCTGCTCCAAGAACGCGGCTGCGGTTGCCTGCCGCGCGGCGTCGGCCGCGGCGGCCTGCTCTTCCGCGCTGGCGCCCTCTGCCGCGGCGGCGGCTCGAGCCGCCTCGGCGGCACGGTCCTGCCTGCCTACGGCCAGCTCCGCCGCGACCGGCACCTGATCTTTCGCAAACTCGAGCAGGCCGAGGGGCCCGAATACGGAGTGATAGAGGCCGCTGGCTACCAGCTCGGCCTCCAGCGCGGCCAGCTCCGCCTTGTTCTCACCTGTGAAGAGCTGGCGGATGTCCTCTCCGGAGAAGAGCACCAACACCGGCTCGCCGCCAAACTGGCGCTCGTAGCGGACGTTCTGTGCATAGATCTCTGAGCCGGAGGGGACAATGGTATCCTGGCTGGTCTTGAACTCCAGCCTGGGGATGCCGAATGCCAGTCCGATCGTAGCGGCGGCCGAAAGAACCAACAGCCACACGTGCCATTTCCGAATGGCGTCAGCGCAGAACAGCCAGAAGGCGTTCATCATAGGAGATGGCGGCGGACTCTGCCCGCAACCGCGGGGTCGCTCCTCGCGGACAAGCATACCACGGCTACCAGGCCGTCGATCCAGCGCCGCTTCACCGTAGGACGTGGATCGTGTATATTCCAGCTTCGAAGAGCATCGTAAGGAGGATCGCCTAGATGACCCAAGCAACCGCCTCGATCGCAGAGGAAGTCGACCGCATAATCGCAGAGCGCGCCATGCTGAAGCACCCGTTCTACCAGGCGTGGCAGCGTGGGGAGCTGACGCTGGACGCGCTCCGGGGTTACGCGGCCCAGTACTACCATCACGTGCTGGCCTTTCCCCAGTACGTCAGCGGCGCGCACGCCAACTGCCCGGACCAGAAGGACCGGCAGGAGGTGTTGGAGAACCTCATCGAGGAAGAGCGTGGCGAGGAAAACCACCCCGAACTGTGGTTGCGCTTCAGCGACGCGCTCGAGATGCCGCGCGACTCCGTGGAGAACGCGGAGCTGCTACCGCGGACCATCGAGTTAGTGGACACGTTCAAGGACGCGACGAAGAACGGCTCGTTCGCCGAGGCCGCGACCGCCCTCTACTGCTACGAATCGCAGGTCCCAGAGGTCGCGAAGACCAAGATCGCGGGCCTCAAGGAGTTCTACAGCATCGATAGCCCCCGCGGCCTGCAGTTCTTCGAAGTGCACATTGAGGCGGACGAGTGGCACGCCGAGGTGGGCCGCAAATTCGTCGAGCGATACGGAAACGACCCCAGCGAACGGGAGGGCGTGCTGGAGACGGCGCGGCGCTGCGTTGACGCGCTTTGGACGTTCCTTGATGGCGTGTACGAGGCGGAAGTCGCTTTGGAGGCCGCCGGTTGAGTGGCGCCCTAGACCTGCTCTTTCTTGGCTCCGGCAATGCCTTCGCATCGGGCCGTTACTGGAGCAGCTTTCTCCTCAACAGTCGCTATCTGTTCGAGGCCTCGCCTATCGCGCTGCCCCACTTGAAGCAAAGTGGCGTCGCGCTGGAGGAGATCGACACGATCTTCATCAGCCACTTCCACGGCGACCATTTCTTTGGCTTGCCGTTTCTCCTGCTTGAGTACGCGGAGCACACGACGCGCACCAAGGAGTTGAATATCGTTGGTCCGCCTGGCATTAAAGAGCGCCTGCGAACGATCACCGAGGCCGGCTTCCCGAACGTGTTCCAGAGAGAGCGCAGCTATCAAGAGAACTACATCGAACTCTCGGATGGATTCGAGGGCGAAGTCGATGGCCTCACGTACTTGGCTCGTTCCGTCACCCACGTGTCCGACTTCGGCTGCTTCGGGTTCCGGGTCGAGATCGGAGGGCGTACGGTTGCATACTCCGGCGACAGCATGATGTGCGAACCGCTCGTCGAGCTAGCCGATGGCGCCGATGTCTTTGTGGTCGAGTGCTCCTGCTGGGAAGGGACGTGCGGCCCGCACCTGGGACCCGACGATCTGCGCGAACTCCGGCGCCGGCTCGGTCCGAAGCCGACGTTCATTCTCACCCATCTTGATGGCGGCCAGCAGGACTTAGGAATCGAGAACACGCTGGTCGCGGAAGACCTCGGGCGATTCAGCTTCTAGCTGAAAAAGCTTGCGGTCACGCGAACGCTGGTTTACCCTAGGTTATCTCCCATCGAGGAGCTGGGGGATCAGGTGAGCGGGGGCTCTTGATGGAGATCTGCTGGGGCCTGCTGGACATACTCCCTGCATTCGACTCGTCGTTTCTGACCTATGCCCGCTGGCCCCTGGTCGGAATTGGCTTCTCCATATTCATTTTCTTCAACTGGTCACGCGGGTCTTCGGGCACCACGTTGCGCCTGCTGCTTGGTGAGCTGGCCATCATTGTTCCCGCCTACTTTGCCTACTTCGCCGTGCGTGGGATGGTTGAGGCGCGTGAAGCGCAGGCGTTTCACCGCGCGATCGATATTATCGAACTCGAGCAGACCTTGGGGATCTTCTGGGAGCCAGATCTGCAGAGTGCGATCATGCGGTTCGATTGGTTGGTGAACGTCGCGAACTGGACGTACATTTGGGGCCACTGGCCCGTCATTGTCTTCGCGGCCACATGGCTGTTCCTGCTCCATCGGGACGCATACTCCGTGTACAGAAATGCCTTTCTTATTTCAGGAGCAGTAGGGCTGGTGATCTTCTACGCGCTCCCGGTTGCGCCGCCTAGGTTCATGGACGCCTGGGGCTTCGTTGATACCATCGCGGAGCGCTCTCAGGCGTCTCGCGTACTGCAGCCCCCTGCATTCGTTAACCAGTACGCGGCCATGCCGAGCTTGCATTTTGGCTGGAACCTCCTCGTCGGGATCGCCATCTTCCAACACAGCAAGAGCATCTTCCCCAAGGTGATCGGCGTCGCGTTGCCGGTCATCATGTTCGCGAGCATCGTACTCACCGCGAACCACTACATCATCGATGGGCTGGCCGGAGGCACGCTTGCGTTGCTGGGACTTGGCGGGGCAATGGTGATCCGTGAGATTATGCAGAGGCGCTCTGCGGCGCCCCAAGCCGCGTTGGCGGGGCATCACTAGCCCGGCTTCACCACTGCATGAGGCCCGCCGCAGGCCAACCGGAGCGACGAACACCCCGTTTCCCGCGCTGCATCGAATCTCTGGGTAGGGTGGGTTTGAGTTTCCGCACCATCCACTGGTAGAATTCGGAGAGTTTGTGAAACAATTCTCCATAGTCTCATAGGGAGGAGTTCTCGGATGTACGGCTTGGGCATGCTCAAAGGCTTGATGGTGACGTTTAAGCACATCTTTAAGCCGCCGTTCACCATCCAGTACCCCGAAGAAGTGCGGGACATTCCACCCCGCGCTCGTACGAACCTTATCTGGTTCGAGGAGCGCTGCACGGGCTGCTCCACATGTGCTCAAGCTTGTCCGGACGGCTGCATCCTCGTGGCTACGTCGCCGGCGGAGGGCGGCGAACTCAAGATCGACCGCTACGAGATAGACTTCCGGATCTGTATGTACTGCGGACTCTGCACTGAGGCATGCCCGTACGACGCGATCCAGTCGGGTGGGACCTGGAAAGACGTCACCGCCGACTTTGATTCCATGTATCGGGACAAAGAATCCTTGACTAAATTCGCGCACGAATTCCTAAAGGAGAACGACTATATGTATCCGCACGGAGCGCGGGCTCCGGACGAGACGATCGAGTTGATCGAGCGCAAAAGCTAGGGGAAGGCCTGTTGGCGAAGCTCACTATCGACGGCCGCGAGATCAGGGCGTCAGACGGCGCCCCGCTCGTGGAGGTCATTAAAGACAACGGCATCTACGTACCCAACCTCTGCTACATCGATGGCCTGCCGCCCTACGCGGGTTGCCGGACTTGCCTCGTCGAGATCGAGGGCGCGCGCGGCGGCCTGCAACTGTCCTGCACCTCGACGGTGCGCGACGAGATGGTCGTGCGCACGGACACGCCGGAGGTCAAACAGGCGCGGCAGTATGTGTTGTCGCTCATCGACGCGAACCACTCGGACCGCTGCCTCACCTGTCACCGGCGCGTGAAGTGCATGCCCGGCGATGTCTGCCTGCGCGACGACGTCGTCACGCACCGCTGTGTTACCTGCTCGAAGAACTATCGCTGTGAACTCCAGACCACGAACGATCTGCTCGACATGGGCAAGGACAACGTTGAACCGTGGGAGTCAGAGGATCGCACCTACTACCAGGCGGAGCAGCCTGAGCCGGACCGCGCCAACCCCTTCTTGGAATTTGACCCGCAGATGTGCATCATCTGCACCCGCTGCGTCCGCGCCTGTGACGATTTGCGCCACACGGGTGCGATCACGCTAGCCGGCCGCGGGTTCTCCACCAGGATTGCGTTCGGAGCGGGCGGCCCGATCGATGAATCGAACTGTGACTTCTGCGGCTCCTGCATCGACGTCTGCCCAACGGCCACCCTCATGGAGAAGCCGAACAAATGGCTCGCTCGCACGGAGGATTGGGTGTCGACGGTCTGCAACTCCTGCAGTGTCGGGTGCACGATCAGCGTGGGCCGGCGGGGCGAAAAGCCCGTAATCGTCAAGCCTGACACGATGAACCCGTTCAGCGACGATCAGATCTGCGTCCGCGGGCGGTTCCATTACGATGCTCTCAAGCCGAAGGAACGCCTAAGCCAGCACCTGGTGCGAGAAGGCGATGAGCTAGTCCCAACACCGATCGACAACGCGTTGGACCGCGCAGCGGAGCGGCTGGCGGAAGTGCGCGAAGCGCATGGCGCCTCATCGATAGCGCTGCTGGGATCGCCCTTCATCACCAACGAAGAGAACTACCTTGTCCGCCGCCTCGCACGCGACGTCATTGATACGCCCCATCTCGACTTCAGCGCTGGGCCGTTAAACAATGCGTCCGCGAGCGCTGCTGTCGCCGCCTTTGGAACGGAGAGGCTGCCGGCTGACCTCACCGACATCCCGAAGAACGCGAAGACGATCTTGGTGATCGCCGATGATCTTGAAGAGTCCCATAACGTCGCCGCCCTCCGTATCAAGGATGCTGTCGACCCCAAGAAGCTGCCCTTGCGTGAGCCGGCGCGCCTGATCGTCGTGTCGGCGCGGCGAGGCGAGATGTGCGACTTCGCCGAACCGTACGGCGGCGTTTGGCTCCAGCCAGAGCCCGGCCAGGAAGCCGCGGTGGTTGCGGCCCTTGCTGGCGCCCTGATAGAGGACGGCAAGATTGCGACCGCCGCCACCGCGGCGGGGCTCGATCAAGCTGGTGTCCCTAGCGTGAGCGTTGAGGTGGAGGGCCTCGATGCGGCCATCGACATTCTCAAAGAGGCGGCGTTGGACGCGGATCAACATGTGGCGGTGGTCGTCGCTCCCAAGGCTACCGGCGTGGCCGCTGCTGCCGAGACCACGAAGGCTGCCGCGAACATTGCACTTCTCCTGCGAGGTAAGGAAGCCGCTCGCTCCTTCTACCTGCTTCCGACCGAGGCGAACGTGAACGGCGCCCGCGATATGGGCGTCATGCCCGCCGAAGGAGGCCTCGACTTCCAAGGCATCATCGATGGCGCGAACAACGGCACCATCAAGGCGTTGGTGGTCGTCGGGGACAATCCGATGATGTTCGCCCCCGGGAGCGCTCGTATCGAGGAGGCGCTCTCCAAGCTGGATTTGCTCGTCGTGATCGATCAGGTGCTCACGGACACCGCCAAACTAGCCCATGTTGTGCTGGCAGACGTTTCGGCGCTCGCGAAGGAAGGGACGGTCACGAACGCGGACCGTCGCGTCCAGCGGATGCTCGCGGCAGAAGGCGCGCTGGGTGAGGCGCAGCCGGCCTGGCAGACGCTGCGAGAACTCGGCAAGCGCCTCAGCGAAAAGTTTGGCGTCAGCGAGAGCTTCAATTACGCGGAGGCATCCGACATCACCGAAGAGATAACATCCAACGTGCCGGGGTACGAGCAGTTCCATTTCTACGGTTACCTGGGCTGGGGCAAGGGACGCGCTGTTGGCGAGACGGCCCCGGAGACGATTACGCTGCAGCCGGTGAGCGTGTCACCAAACCCGGCACCCGAGAACGGCGACGTAGCGCTGTTGACGGGTCGAACGCTGTTCACGAATCTTGAGGCGGCCTCCATTCACTCGCCGGAAGCTGACAAGCTACACCGGGAAGATGGAGTGCTCGTCAACCAGTACGACGCCGTCGAACTCGGAATCAGCACGGGGGATCAGGTCGTTCTGCGGAACAGCTCGGCGCAACTGGCCCTCAAGGCCGTGCTCAGCAACACCGTGCCGCGCGGCGCCGTGTTCGTGTCCTCCTACTACGACGGTGGTGCTATCGGTGCGCTGCTGCCTGCCGAGAATGGCTCCACGGCGCCGGCGCGAGTCAAGCTGCTGAAGCAGTAGGCTGGCTGCGCGGCGGACACACCGCCGTGGTACCCTCGATACCGACATGGAACACATCCCGCTCTTTCCTCTGAATCTGGTCCTGTTCCCGAAACAGGCGCTGCCGCTCCACATCTTTGAGGAGCGCTATAAGCTCATGATCGGCCGTTGTATCGATGAACAGGCGCCGTTCGGCGTCGTGCTCATCAAGAGTGGTGAGGAGGCCAGCGGGGACGGCGAGCCATATGACGTGGGGACGACAGCCCGCATCGCTCGCGTGCAGCGGCTGCCCGACGGCCGGATGAACCTGATCAATCTCGGGCGGCGGCGCTTTCGCATCCTCGAATTAGACCGCACTGAGGCATACCTGTCGGGCGAGGTGGAGTATCTGGAAAACACCGGAGCCGGCGGCGAAGAAGTCGAAAGCAGCGCCGAGCGGGTAGCGGAACTGTTTGGCGAACAGTTCCGCCTCGTCATGGCGATCAGCAGCCAGTGGACACGGGAGGTGAACATCCCAGGAGCGCCGGCTGCCCTCGCCGACTTCGTCGCAAGCCAGCTCGACGTACCTAACGAGGCCAAGCAAGAGTTGCTGGAGATGCTCTCGGTGCCCGCTCGCCTTGCCCGTGAGGAGGAGCTGCTGGGTGATCTTATTAGTATGCTGACGGAGCGCTGGGAAGAGAGCCGCCAGAAGCGCTTCGCGGGGTCCGCACTGAACTAACCGACCTCAACCGTTACCTTGATGGACTTCTGAGACTTGTCGGCGGCAATCGCGAAGCCGGCCCCGACGTCTGCCAAAGGCACACGGTGAGTGATCAAGCTGCGAAGGTCATCCGCCTGCGCAGCCGCGATCTCCAGCGCGACCTCGAAGTCGGACCTTGTGCCGGGCCGGCCGTACGTGATGCCGCCGAACAGCTGCGCCTCCTTGAGCACGACTGCGGTGGCGTTCATCGTGACGGGCCCCGTGAAGAGACCCAGGACCGAGATTCGGCCGCCGGAGGCCACGAGATCGATCGCCTGGCTGATCGTGTTCGCGTTGCCGCCCACCGTCTCGACGACCACCTCAGGAGGGCGGCCTGAGAACGCAGCCGTAAGAGCCTCCACTGCGCTCTCGCTGGCTTCAATGACCTGCGTTGCTCCCAACGCCATCGCCGCGTCGGCCTGGTGCTGATGGCGAGCGGTCGAGAAGACACTCGATGCACCCATCGCTCGTGCGGCGACGACCGTCATAAGGCCGATTGTGCCAGAGCCGAGGATCGCCACACGCTCCCCAACCGAGAGGCTGACGAGCCTCAGTCCGTGGATCGCCACGGCCAACGGCTCGACGAGGGCGCCGACCTCGAAATCGACTGCTTCAGGAAGCGGGTGGACCAAGTAGGACGGCACGTGGACGTATTCAGCAAGCGCGCCCGGCGCCACCGTACCAATCAGCTTGCGGTTCGGACAGAGCTGGGAGCGCCCCGTCCGGCAGAGATCGCAGCTACGGCAGACCTCCACCGGCTCGATAGCGACGGGCAGGCCTTCAGAGAGCCCGGTTACACCTTCGCCAACAGCGACGACTTCACCGGAGAACTCATGGCCGAGACGCAGACCGGCCTTGGCCGGGAACTCGCCTCGATAGAAGTGGAGGTCGGAGCCGCAGATGCCGCAATTGCGGACACGGACGAGCACACCGCCCGGCTCAAGCGCTGGAACAGGGACGTCCTGGATCTCGAATTGCTGGGGGCCCGCGATGACGGCGGCTTTCATCGTGGAATTCGTGACCATGCGTAACCTCCGGCTCGTTGGGCGCTCCTCTTCTCCATGAGCTATCATGCCGCTGACCATGCGCGCAGTCAACCAACCGGAAAGCTGGTGGGGATGGCACGGCTGGAACCAGCCGGAAGCCCTCTCGATCGTCCAGATCATGCAGGCTGGCACGTTGCCGCCGCGGATGGCCGCCGCGTTCTGGTTGGGCATGGAGCATGGCGCGTCGTTCGTCTTTGCGGCGGAACCTCCCGGCGCAGGCAAGACGACGATCCTGACGGCGCTGCTGGCGTTCGCGCGAGAGGAGACGTTGGTGTACTTCACGCGCGGCTGGGGCGAAACGTTCGATCTGCCACCGCAAAGCGACGACCATGCCACGTACATCATGGTGAACGAGATGAGCGATCATCTACCCGTATACTCGTGGGGGCCGTACGTCGTGAAATCCTTCGAGCTGCTGGCCGAAGGATATTCGCTGGCCACCACATTGCACGCGGA
>JADFRJ010000200.1 GCA_022561355.1 Chloroflexota bacterium
ACAGTGGTGCCATCCGGCGAGACCGATGGATCGAAGTGCAGCTCGGCGACCCCTAGTTCACGCGTCTCAGCTATGTCGGCCTTAATCTGGTCCGGTGTGCCGGTGAAGATAAAACCGTCCGCAGCGCGGGGCTCGTCACGAACCTCTATGTTCGCGCGGACGATGATATCGATCTTCGCCGGGTCTCTCCCGGCTTCTTGAGCCATCGACCGAATGCCACCGATCATTTGCGTCATGGCGTCAGCCGGCAGGCCTGCTGGTAGCCAGCCGTCGGCCATCGTCGCCACCCGCTTGAGGGCGCTTGGCGCGTAGGCCGCCAGGTAGATCGGCGGGTGCGGTTTCTGGATCGGCTTAGGCTGGATGATCGACTTTGGGACGGTGTAGAACTCGCCCTTGAACTCGACAGGGTCGGTCATCCAGATCGCTTTGAGGACGCTGATGAACTCATCCGCGCGTTTACCGCGACCCTTGAGCGAGGCGCCTACCGCCTCATGTTCGTCCTCTGACCAGCCTTGGCCCATGCCAAGGCGCAGACGGCCGCCGGACAGCACGTCCAGCGTTGTCAGCCGGCGGGCCAGCATCACGGGGTTGTAGTAGGGGATGTCGATGACGCTCGTGCCGAGCGCGATCTTGCTCGTGTGCGCGGCCACGTATGTGAGCGTCTCGATTGGATCCAAGACGATTTTGTATGCGTCTGGAAGGGAGCCATCCGGAGTCGCCATGTATGGCGTCCGGGGCTCGGTTGGGAATAGCAGGCGCTCCGTGACCCAGAGGCTGTCATAACCCAGCTCCTCAGCTCGCTGAGCGACCTGCACGAGTGCCTTGGCACTGGCGGCAGGGCCGATCTGGGGTAGATTGAATCCTAGTCGCATCGTGTAGCTTCCTTTCGTACGAGCGGGCGCGACGTTTCTATCGCGGCGCTGTGAGCTGTCAGTCGTGTCAGCCTACGAAGCCTGGCTGAAGTCCCAAGCAACGTGCTTCTCAGGCGTGAATCGAATGTAGATCCGCTCTCCCATGCTGATGAGCTGGCCGGCGTACTCCGTGGCCGCGGCCACATCGCCGCCCATGTAGCGGGCGAACATCTTGCCCATGCCTTCCTGGTCGTTGGCGGGGCCTTCTACGACGGCGGCGCCGCTGTAGTGGATACCGGAGTACGGGAAGTCGTTCGTGTCGATCAGCAGCGCGGCCTTGGGGTTCTGCTTGAGGTTCCTCGCCGCCCGTGTCGTTCCCCAGGTGTTGAAGATGATGTCGCCGTCTCGTTCTTCGAACCAGAGCGCAGAGATATGGGGATTGCCGCTTGAGGAGATCGTTGCGATCTTGGCGACGATTGGCTGGCCGAGCATCGCTTTCAGGGCGTCGTCGCTTAGGGGTGGCATCTGAGGCATGTAGATCCTCCGGTCTGTTAGCCGCGCCTGCGGGGTGAGAAGAACGGGTGCGTGTTCGCCTCCAGCGCGATAATATTACCAGCGCCGTGCGGGTGATGTCGAGTGACGCAGCCCACGATCAGGGCGAATACCGCCGCCGGCCGCTGGTCTTTAGGCCGTCGAGAGTCGCGATCACGGCCTCGGCCATGACGCGGTAGCCGGCATCGTTCGGGTGGATGAAATCGCCGGAGATCAACTCGCTCGCCCTGTTCTCAAATGGCTCGTATAGTTCCACGACCGGAAGATCGCGTTGGCCGGCGTGCTTGCGGATGATGTCGTTGAGTCCATCGGCGAACTGGCTGTCCGCGAGGCCTTCCAAGGCGAGCGATGCGATCGATTGCACTGGCAGGAATCCGGGGAAGGGATTGTAGAGCGTGAGCAGCAGGATCTGCAGAGACGGGTCCGCCTCAAGAAGCAGGTCAAGCGTCTCGCCTAAGTTGGCATCGAACTCAGCGAGGGCGGCCGTCAGCGGCTCCGTACACTCGGGCTTACTGAGAATGGCGGCCACATCAGGGCAGACGCCTGTGAGGACGACGCCGAAATAGAGTCCCAGGAGGTCATTCCCGCCGATCTCCAGCGTGACAAGCGCTACCTCATTGCCGTTCCGCCCGCCAATGGACTCGATCGCTTCGTCCAGATGGCCGTGGTCCATCAGGTCGGCGCTGGTGTCGCCGCCGTGGCCCAGGTTGATCAGTTCGTGGCCATCGCCCAGGCTCTCATGCACGAGCGGCACGAAGGCGGTTTCGCCCGCCTTCGAGGCGCCGACGCCCGCGGAAAGCGAGTCGCCCAGCGCGATGTAGGTGAGGCCATCGCCGGACGCGTTCGCGGGCGGAGCGTCAGAAGGAGACCGGCTATCGGGCGTTGCGGCCTCCCCGCCGCAAGCCGCGCTCGCGACGGCAAGGCTGAGAGAGAGCGCTACGAGTACGCCTAGTACACGGTTCATCTAAGTCAGAGGAGCGTTTCCACGCGCTCCAGGATCGTTGCGGTCACCGTTTCCGGTGGCTGCGTGGCGTCGACGACAAGCCACCGTTCAGCGTCGTGCTCGGCCAGGGCTAGGTAGCCTGCCCGCACGCGTTCGTGGAACGCCGCGTCTTCCGACTTGAAGCGGTCTGAGTCGCCTGAGCGCCGCAGACCTTCCGCAACAGGGAGGTCTAAGAGGACGGCAAGGTCGGAAACCAGCCCACCTGTGGCAATCTGGTTGAGCTGCCCGATCGACATGAGATCAACGCCTCTGGCGTAGCCCTGGTAGGCGACCGTGGAATCCGAGTAGCGATCGCAGATCACGAAGTCGCCGAGGTCCAGTGCCGGTTTGATGACGGTGCTGACCAGCTCTGCGCGAGCTGCCGCGAAGAGCATCGCCTCCGCGAGCGGGTCGAGTTCTGAGTCGATGCCTAACAAGATCTCCCGGAGTCGATCACCCAGCGGCGTGCTTCCGGGTTCGCGTGTGGAAACGACCTCGCGACCTTGGCCGGAGAGCGCGGCCGCCAACGCCTTCGACTGTGTTGACTTGCCGGCGCCCTCACCACCCTCCAGCGTAATGAAGAGCCCGTTTATTCCGCAGGCGGCACGTATCACTGTAATAGGCTAGATCGAGGCAACATGGTCTGACAAGCCGGACTAGCCAGGACGAGGGTACTGCTTGGGATCGGAAGGGTTGATCAGCCGGTTGACTGCCGCAGACCGAGTCGTTCCTTGATCTCCTCCGTTGCCTTCGAGGGCGGGCGCTTGCTGGTAGAAATGTTTTCTGGATTGGAAGGGCGAAACAATGGCCTTGCGGCGTTCAGCGCCGCCTCCTGAACCTCGCCGATTGAACCTGTCGCATCGATGATTTCGATCTGTTCGCCTTCAGCTCTTAGTTGCTCAATGACTTCCAGGTAATGCTCCCTAACTCTAGTCAACTGATCTTCGCTCTCGTAGAGTTGTAGTCGGTCCAGACCGCGCCACTGATCGCTGTTCCACCGTTTTAGAGCCTCGCTTACTGGCACGTCCAGGAAGAGTGTGAGGTCAGGGCGCCGGCAATCCTTGTTCATCTCGCGGAGCCATGCGAGATCCACCTCTTCGCTCTGATAGGCGAACTCCGAAAGGTAATACCGATCTGTAATCACATTGTCGCCGCGCGCCAGGTATGGCTCAACGTGGTACTCCAGGTGATCCAGGCGATCCGCCGAGAACAGCAACGCCAGCACTTTAGCGTTGAGCGTAACCCGATGATCAAGCGCAGCCTTGATCAGCCCACCAGTCAGGCCGTCGGTTGGCTCCTTGGTAACGTGTATTGGAACCCTTTCATCCTCGCACCAAGTTCTCAAAGCTTCGACTTGTGTGCTGATTCCTGACCCGTCGATACCTTCAATTACAATGAAAGATGCGGACACGGCACTATCCTTGGCTCAACTCTACGTGGTTTGGATTCTTTTCGCTTGCCGTACTCTATCACTGCCGCATGCCTATCTCAATAGAGTTATGGTGCGTGTGGATATCTAAACTTACCACAGATAAAGTGATAATGCACATTAGCCGAACAAATGGGCTAATTGTCGAAAGGAACGTCTGCGTCGCGGAAGAGGCGCACGCGGCGTTTGGGCTCGCGCCCAAGGCTCCGCGACGAGAGGTTGTAGCGCTGCGCAAGCTCGTGCTGCAGCCGGCGGATGTAGGCGTTCTGTGGCGCCAGCTCCGCGTCGCGCTCGCCGTCAGCGATCCCCGCGGCCGCGACCTCCGCCTCCTCCAGGGCGGTGGTCACGGGGTCGAAGCTCTTGGCCGGCGGCTGCAACGATAGCAAGCACTGTTCGATCTGCGCGACCGTGTTCGCCCGCAGGACGTAGATCGGTACACCGCGGGCCTCTGCTTCTCGCAGCGCGGGCAGCTTGCGCCGGTAGTAGTTGCGCAGCGTGATCACGACATCGGCGTCCGGCAGGTGTTCGGCGAGCGCAACCTTGACGCCGGTCTGGCGTACTGCCTGCTCCAGCCGCCGTCTGGAAACGCCGAAGGGGTAGATGTGCCGCGGCGGCTCCAATGGCTCGGGGCCGTTCCGATCGAGCGCGCGTTGTTCCTCCGCTTGCTCGACGATCGAGACGACCTTGACGTCTCCCTCTTCGTCGACCTCGCGGATCTCAGGCGTTTCCTTAAAGCCGCGCAACAGAGCGTCGACCGTGCTGGCCACATCGCCGTGAATGGCGACGCGGTTCCAGCTCTGGATCTCAACGAGCACTTCGAACGTAGGCGGCGCGCGCCGCT
>JADFRJ010000201.1 GCA_022561355.1 Chloroflexota bacterium
CGATGAACTCGCGGACCTCCATGCGGAAGGCCTCTTCTTCATCGCTGAATCGAAAGTTCATACTGCTACCTCCTAGGTAGATGCTTGCTGGACTAGGTCATGTGCGGCGGGCAGGGTGCCGCCCGCCGGGCTCATCAGGCGATCGCTTCGCTTCGTCGCAGCGCTTCGATCGCCGGTTCGTCGTACCCCAGTTCGCTGAGGATCTCCGGCGTGTGCTGCCCCACCTCCGGGCCGGGCGTGCGGATCGCCCCCGGCGTTTCGGAGAGCTTGGCCATTATGCCGACCTGGGTGCGCGTTCCGCCACCCTCCTCTTCGATGTCTACGATCATCTCGCGGTGGCGCAGATGCGGGTCCTTCACGACCTCGTCGATGGCCAACACGGGCCCGACGCACGTCTCGCCCGGCATCAGCAGCTCCACCCACTCGTCGCGCGTCTTCGTGAGGAACGCCTCCCGAAACGCCGCGAAGACCTCTTGCTGCTTCGCATCGTCGCCGTACTGGTGCGGGATCAGCTCCTCTCGCTCCAGCAGCCGGCAGAGGTTCTCGTAGAACCACGGTTCGATGGCGCCGACGGAGACGTACTTTCCGTCCTTCGTCTCGTAGATGCTGTACCACGGATACAGCCCCGTCGTGATCGTGCCGCTGCGATGCGGCACGGTGCCCGTTGTCAGGTGCTCCTCGATCGGGAAGAACATCATGGTCACCAAGCCGTCTACCATCGCCATGTCGATGTACTGGCTAGCGCCCGTCCGCTCCCGCGACAGCAGCGCGGCTAGGATGCTGATGGCCGCGTTCATGCCGCCGCCGGCGTTGTCCGCGATGGTGTTCCCGGGGATCATCGGCGGGCCGTCGCGTTCGCCGGTCATGTCCAGCATGCCGGTGATGCCCTGGTAGTTGATGTCGTGCCCAACGTAGCTGCTGTACGGTCCTTCCTGTCCATAGCCGGAGAGCGACGCGTAGACGATCTGCGGGCGGACGGCCTTCACGGCTTCGTAGTCCACGCCCAGGCGCTTCACCACGCCCGGCCGGAAACCTTCCGTAACTACATCCGCCGTCGCGGCGAGCTTGAAGAAGACCTGCTTTCCCTCCTCAGTCTTGAGATTGAGGCTGATACTGCGGGAGTTGCGCCGGATGGCCGCGTCCCCCGGCAGTTTGATCATGCGTCCGGCCCGTGGCCCTTCTTTGGGGTCGGGCGCTTCCACGCGGATCACGTCTGCTCCCATATCCGCGAGGATCTGCGAGCAGTGCGGGCCGGGGCCCAATCGGGCCATATCGATGATTCTGATGCCCTCTAGCGCCTGCAACGTGGTGTCTCCTTCTGTTATTCGACCGCTAGTTGTTGTAGCGTGTCCGTTGCGAGACCGTCAAGAGTGTGTGAAGGAAAGGACGAGCAGTGTGGCAGGTTCGGGTGAGCAGTGGGATCTCGATGCGGACGTTGTCGTCGCCGGTTCCGGCGGCGCGGGACTGACAGCAGCGATCCTGGCGCACGATCACGGCGCGCGCGTCGTTGTCGTAGAGCGCTCCGACAAGGTAGGCGGGACGACGGCCGTCTCCGGGGGTGGCCTCTGGATTCCCATGAACGACCACATGGCGGAGGTAGGCGCCAGCGACACGCGAGAAGAGGCGCTGGCTTACTGCAAGGCGATCACGGCCGGGCAGGCGCCGGACGAACTCGTCGAGACGTTCGTCGATACCGCCGCGGTGATGGTGCGCTACCTGGAAGAGCACACGCCCGTTAGCTTCAGCGCGACCAAGATGCCCGACTACCGCGCCGAGGAGCAGGGCGCCAAGCTGGGAGGCCGTACGCTCGATCCCGAGATGCTCCTCAAGTCAGAGTTGGGCGAGTGGGAGGATAAGCTGCGGCCGTCTCCGCTGATGTTCGTGCCGCTCAAGATCGAGGAGTCGCTCAGGGGGATGGCGCAGCCCAAGTCGATCCCGGTGGCCATCGTCGTCGACCGCATGAAGAAGGGCATCGTCGCATCCGGCAACGCCCTCATCGGCAGGCTGCTGAAGGGCTGCCTGGAGCGCGACATCACGATCTTGCTGGGGGCGCGCGTGCGCGAACTCGTCGAAGAGGACGGCCGCGTCGTAGGGCTCCGCGCCGAACGTGAAGGGCAGCCGTTTTCGATCAGCGCCAAGGGTGGCGTCGTCCTCGCCTGCGGCGGATTCGAGTGGAACGACGAGCTGCGAGACCAGCACCTGCCCGTGAGCGTCGCGGGCCACTGTAGCCCGCCCTACAACGAAGGCGATGGCCTTGCGATGGCACAGGCAGTTGGCGCCGAGGTGGACAACATGGCGGAGGCTTGGATCTACCCGGGCGGCGTTATCCCTGGCGAGGAGCATGAGGGGAAGCCTGTCAGCCGTTGGATCATGGCTGAGCGCACGCTCCCGCACGTGATCCTCGTGAACAAGGCCGGCCAACGTTTCGCGAACGAAGCGCAGAGCTACCACGACCTCGGCAAGGCGTTCGCTGACCCGGCTAACCTGCCGTGTTGGGCGATCATGGACAGCCAGTATCGGTCGAAGTACCCGGTGCTGACGATGCTGCCCGGCGACCCTGACCCGGACTGGCTCACGAAAGCCGAATCGCTCGCGGAGCTGGCCACAGCGACGGGCATCGACGCTGGTGGGTTGACGGCGACCGTCGCCCGCTGGAACGAGATGGTCGGGCAGGGCAGAGACGCTGACTTCGGCCGCGGCGAGGGCGGCTACGAACGCTGGCTCGGCGATCCGGAGGCGGAGCATCCGAACCTCGGCACGCTCAGCGAGCCGCCTTTCTACGCGCTGCCCATCTACGCGCACTCGGCGGGCACCAAGGGCGGCCCGAAGACGAACACGAAGGGCGAGGTGTTGGCCAAGGGGGGCCAACCGATCGCGGGCCTCTACGCGGCGGGCAACGTGATGGCCAACATCGCCGGTCCCGGTTACTATGGCGGCGGTGGCACGATTGGAACGGCGATGACGTGGGGGTACCTCTGCGGCAAAAATGCGGCTGGCGCGGCCAGCGCGGCTGCCGCGGCGAACGAATAGGAAAAACGGGGGTCGAGCATGCCACAAGTAGACTTCACGGCGACGATCGATGTCCCGCGGCCGACTGTCTGGGAGTTCGTCCGCGACATGAACAACTGGGCTCCGTTCGCGACCGGCTACCAAAGCCATGAAGTGATCAGCGACCGCGAGTCGGTCTGGACGGTGAAAGGGGATGTCGGACCCATCTCGCGCGTTACGAAGTTTCGCGTGATCATCACCGAATGGGTCGAGCAGGAGCGTGTGGCGTTCACGGTTGAGGGACTGAACGAACCGATCACAGGTGAGGGCGCCATCCAGCTAAGCGATAGCGAAGCCAACGGCACCGAAATTCATGCCGACGCGGGCATCAACTTCGGGGGCAGCCTCGGTCCGATTATCAGCCCATTCATTGGCCCCTGGATCAAATCTGGCGCCGATGACCTTGTGACGAAAATCGCCCTTGCGCTGCAGCCGGACTATCAGAAGCCTGAAAAGCCGTTTTTCCTTGTCGCCTGGATGAAGGCGTTCATGCGCCTCTTTGGTGGCGCGTCAACGGATGAATCCGGGACCGCCGAGTTGGGCAGTGCAGAGTCAGGTATGGCGGTGGCCGAGCCGCCGGCCGCGCCGGCCGCCGTCGATCCCGTCGCGCGTCCAACAACGATCACCGCACCCGAACCTGCGCCTGCAGGCACGCGCCCAGGCCTGCGGGTCGAAACGCTGCTGCTCGGTCCCAGTCTGGAGCAGTACAGCGGCTCCAGCGCGGGCATCGCCGAGATCGGACCGATCGCGGACGCGGCGCGGCTGATCGAGGAGTTGGGCTTCGACGGTGTGACGACGCCGGAGGCCGGCCACGACCCGTTCCTGCCGCTGATGATCGCCGCCGAGCACACGACCAGTATCGCCCTCGGCACGAACGTCGCGATCGTGTTCCCGCGCAGCCCGATGGCCACCGCACAGCTCGCGTGGGACCTCCAGCGCTTCTCCGGCGGCCGCTTCCGCATCGGCCTCGGCACGCAGGTGAAGGGGCACAACGAGCGGCGCTACGCCGCGCCGTGGCTGGGGCCGCCCGGTCCGCGCCTGCGCGACTACCTGCTCTGCATGAAGGCGATGTTCCACACGTTCCAGACAGGCGAACCGCCCAACTATGAAGGCGAGTACTACCGCTTCACGCTCATGTCGCCGTTCTTCAGCCCCGGCCAGATCGACCACCCGGACATCCCGGTCTATATCGCCGCGCTCAACCCCTACATGGCGCGCCTCTCCGGCGAGCTGTGCGATGGCGTGCGGCTCCACCCGTTAGCCACGTACGAGTACACCCGCGACGTCGTGCTGCCGGCGATCGAAAAAGGCGCGAAGAAGGGTGGCCGGCAGCGCGCCGACGTCGACATCGTCGGTTCGCCGTTCCTGGTGTCCGGCAAGGACAAAGCCGAGGTGGAAGCCGCCAAGGCCGGCGTGAAGCAGCAGCTCGCGTTCTACTCGTCCACCCGCACCTACCACTCCGTGCTCGAGCACCACGGCTGGGGTGAGGTGGGCCGCACGCTTTACCAGTTGTCGATCGAGGGCAAGTGGCAGGAGATGCAGGACCAGATCACGGATGAGATGCTCGATACCTTCGCCATCGTCGCGAC
>JADFRJ010000018.1 GCA_022561355.1 Chloroflexota bacterium
GACCGAGCTATGGCTATTCGCCTGGCCGCGGCCGTCGGCCGGATTGACGCGCGTAGACGTCCCGCCGCTGATGTCCTGGATGAAGATGTCGCGCAGGGAGTTCGTGTCGCCTGGGACCAAGTTCCCGGCGAGTGATTGGTAGATAACGATGCTCCCGTCCGCGCTGATGCGAACGAATTCGCTGCGGTCGTCCGCTTCCGCTCCACTGGGTCCGAGGCTGATTCGCGTCGTTGTTCCGGCGACGATATCGCGCAGGAAAATATCGATCTGGCCGTTCGTGTCTTCAGGCACCAGGTTGTTGGAGCCCGAGTGGAAGACCACGTAGCGGCCATCGTCGCTCGCATCGCCATAGAGGCTGTGCTCGCTTCCCTCGGCTCCATCGCTGCTGACACTCGCGCGCACCGTCGTTCCCAGCATCCTGTCCCGCAGGAATACGTCGTCGCGCAGGTTGGTATCGTCCGGCGCGAGGCTGTCCGCAAACGAGCCGAAGACCACGTATCGGCCGTCGCCGGAGATCCGCCCTGGTCCCGCGCCAAGTCCTCCGCTTGCGCTGTTGCCTTGCACGCCCTCGGTTGAGACGCTGATCCGTTCCGTTGTGCCGGTCTGGAGATCGCGCACGAACACATCGCGGTCGTCGTTCGTATCACCTTCGACGAGGTTGTCGGCCAACGAGGTGAACGTGACATAACGTCCATCGCTGCTTGTCGACGGCGTGAAGCTGTCGCCGTTCGCCTGTGAACCGTCGCTTGTCAGGCTTACGAGGAAGGTCGTCCCATTCTGGCGGTCGTAGCAGAAGATATCGCTCGCCTCGTTGGTATCGCCCGGCACAAGGTTGTCAGCCTCTGATTCGTACACGACGAATCGGCCATCGCCGCTAATGGCCGGGAAGAGGGCAGGGCGGTTCGCCTGCGTTCCGTCGCTGGCAAGGCTGACCAATTCTGTCGTGCCGTTCTGGCGGTCGCGAACGAAGATGTCGCGGCTGTTTGTATCGTCGTCGACCAAGTCTGACGCGTCCGATGAGAAGACGACGAAACGGCCATCGGCGCTGAGCGACGCGCTCTGGCTCGCGTTCGTGCCCTCTGCTCCGAGGCTGGACACGCTGACGCGGTCCGTTAGTGGCTCAGAACCCCACGTAAGCGTACCGAACAGAAGCCCCCCGAAGGCGGCAACGACGAGCGCGGCAAGCAGACGCGTGTTGCATCTTCCTAGCATATGAAGAGCGTAACCCGTGCGCTCTTAAACGAGCAAGGCTGATAGCGAGGAACGCGCTATGCTAGTGCGCGATGTCCCAGTACACGGTCAAGGTCATGGTGGAATCCGCGTTTGCGGAGCAGGTTGCGGAGCGCGGGCTAGAAGAGCAGGCGAAAAAGGTGCTGACGGCTGAGCGGGTCGCGCCCGGATCCGAGCTGAGCGTTATGGTCACCGACGACAAGACCATCCAAGACCTCAACCGCCGCTTTCGGAACATCGATGAGCCGACCGATGTCCTTTCGTTCGGGCTGGGCGATGGCCCCGCCTTTGCGACGCCTCCAGGTAGCGGCAATCAGGCGGGCGAAGTCGTCATCTCATTCCCCACAGCTCTGCGGCAGGCCCAAGAGGCCGGCCATGATGTTAAGCAGGAGCTGCTGCACCTCCTGACGCATGGCGTGCTCCACATCCTGGGATACGATCACGAAGCGCCAGATGACGCTCGCAAGATGCACGCGAAAGAAGAAGTATTGCTGGAGGGCTGGCGTCATTGAGAGCGTTCGCGGCCGCTGCTATACTAAGCCCGATCCCGTGACATTTATCCAATCTGCACCATGAGCCCTGAAGTCCTGTATAGGAAATGGCGTCCGCACACGTTCGCGGAACTGGCCGGACAGGAGGCCGTCTCTCGCACGCTCACGAACGCGGTGAAGGCGGGTAGGGTGGCACACGCCTATCTGTTCTCTGGCCCAAGGGGTACAGGCAAAACCACCACGGGCCGTCTCCTCGCTAAGGCCGTCAACTGCACCAACCCGAAGGACGGAGACCCCTGCGACGAATGCGACAGCTGTCAGGCTTACAGGGCGGGTCGCGCGCTCGACCTCGTCGAACTGGACGCCGCCAGCAACCGCGGCATCGATGAGATTCGCAGCCTGCGGGAAAGAGCGAACTTCGCTCCTTCAGGCGGCCAAGACGCCTACAAGGTGTATCTCATTGATGAAGTCCACATGTTGACGGAGCCGGCCTTCAACGCGCTCCTCAAGACGCTTGAGGAGCCTCCGGCACACGTCATCTTCGCGCTCGCCACTACCGAGGCGCACAAGGTGCCATCCACCGTCGTCTCTCGCTGCCAGCGGTTCGATTTCCGGCGCATCTCTGTCAACGACGTGAAGGGTCGGCTGCGCGTCGTCGCGGATGGCGAAGAGTTCGAGGTTCCTGACGACGCCCTCGATAAGATCGCCAGGGTCGCGACGGGCAGCCTGCGCGACGCGATCAACTTGCTCGAGCAGATGGTCGACTCGTATGGTACGAAGCTCACGCTGGAGAACGTGATCGAGGGTCTTGGCGAGATCATCGACGAACGGAGCGGTGACCTCGCCGGGCACGCGCTGCGGGGCAACCTCAAAGAAGGCTTAACGCTTATCTCGGAGGTCCGCGACGACGGCTGCGACTTGCGACAGTTCCAGCGCCAGGTGATCGCCTTCTTACGTGGGGCGTTGCTCGCCAAGGCCGGTGTTGAGCCTGAGGACGGCTGGAGCGATAAGCAGAAGGAGGCCCGGCAGCAGCTCGTCGCTGATCTAGCGCCGGAACGTATCGTGGCTACGCTGAAAGCGTTCGGCGAGGCGGATCTCCGCGCCGACCCGCTCTCGCCGCTGCCGCTCGAACTGGCGCTAGCAAGCTGCGTCCTAGCGCAGGAAGCTGGCTCTGCCCAAGGGGCTGCGCCCGCTGTAAGCGCTCCCGTCCCGTCTCCGCCTCGGCCTGCGAAGCCGCAGGCGGAACCTCGCAGGGCAGCGCCTCCAAAAGCAAGCGCTCCAACGGCTAAGACGCCTTCGGCCGTCGTTCCAGGAACGAACCCGGCGAAGGCTGACGGACCGAAGCCAGAGCCAGCGGAGGCGAAATCGTCGACAGCCTCGTCCGCCTCTGCGCCTCAATCCCCACCAGAGTCTGCGCCAACATCCAATGGCGCCTCGGACACCGGGCCGGCGAGCGTGCAGCTAGAAGAGGCACGAGCGAAATGGCCGGACATCTACAAGCGTACGCGGGAGATACAGTATCGAGCGGGGGCGTTGCTCAATAGCGGCTGTGCTATTATCGATGCGTCCGATGACGAGGTCACGTTTGGCTTCAGGCATGCGATGCTGTTAGACCGCATGGAAGGCGACGGCGGAGAGAACCTGCGGGCCCTTCAGCAAGCGGTCGACGAAGTGCTGGGTCCTGGCCGGACGGTCAGGTGCGTGCTCGACCCCAACGTCGAGGCGCAACGTACGACCCGCGGCGGACATCTCGTACGGGCTGTCGAGGAGCTTGGCGCCGAACCGCTTTCGCCGGACTCGTAAGGAGGCTATTCCATGGGCATGAACAGAGACATGATGGCAAGGTTGCAGCAGATGCAGGAGAAGGCGCTCAAAGCCCAGGAAGACCTCCATGCCCAGGTCGTCGAAGGCACCTCTGGTGGCGGGGCAGTCAAGATACAGGTGACTGGCGGCCTAAACGTGGAGTCGCTCAAGATCGACCCCGAGGTCGTTGACGCAGATGAGATCGAGATGCTAGAAGACTTGGTCACCGCGGCGTTGAACGAGGCGCTCCAGAAGGTGCAGGGGCTGCAAACACAGCAGCTCGCGGGGCTTGCCGGCCAGTTCGGCATCAACCTTCCCAGCTAGGCGCATCGATGAACCAGGCCCCTCGTCCTGCGGGTCGTTCCATATCGACGGCAGCGCCCGTCGCCCGCCTCATCGAAGCGCTCCACAAGCTCCCCGGTATCGGCCCCAAAAGCGCGCAACGCCTCACCTACTACCTCCTTCGCGCGTCAGTCGAGGAAGCGCGAGCACTGGCGCAGGCCGTTGTCGAGCTGAAGGAGAAGATCGTCCTCTGTTCGGTCTGTCAGAACGTGACTGAAGTCGATCCTTGTGGCATCTGCTCCGATACGCAGCGCGAACAGTCGACGATCTGCGTCGTCGAGGAGCCGCTCGACATCCTGGCCCTTGAGCGCAGCCGCCAGTACAGCGGCCTCTATCATGTGCTTCACGGTGTCGTCTCACCCATGGACGGCGTTGGTCCAGAGGATCTCAAGCTCGATGAACTCGTCGCGCGGCTCAAGAACGGCAACGTCAGCGAAGTGATCATGGCGACGAACCCGAACCTTGAGGGTGAAGCCACGGCGATGTACGTGAGCCGGCTCCTTCAGCCGATGGGCATTCGCGTCACCCGCCTCGCTCGTGGCCTACCGACGGGCGCCGATCTCGAATACGCGGACGACACGACGCTGGCGCGCGCGCTGGAACACCGCCAGGATGTGTAACATACGGTATACTAGTCAGTGGGCTAGAAAAATGAATATTGGAGCACTTCATGACGAGCAGGAGGCGGGAACTCCACCAGCCTCTCAGTCGGCTTCTTCTCCCGCCGCGCAACCGGCCCCGCGACCGCCGGCACCGCCACCGCCGGCCAAGCCAGCGACAGTGGAAAAAGGCCTAGGACCGAAAAAATAGTGATTCGTGCCGGTTACGCAATGGTCATCACGACAGCGGCGGCTGCTATCAACAGTTCCAGTCCAAGCAGGCCAAAGCCAACATTCGCACGAAACTTCTTCGACGCGTACTCGATTCGGTTGAGCCTCAATGACTCGATGAGCGTTTCAACTGCCCACCAGTAGAGGACCTCCTCATGGTCGCGGTATTTCTCCGCTTCGTCCCAAGCATTTTGCGCTCCTAAGCCGGTGCTAAAGTCCGCGCCCCGAACAGCAAAGGCAAGAAAGCCTAACGATAGGACGTAGAGCCCTCCTCCACCCGCGAGGAAGCCGAACGCTAAACGAGAAATATCTGCACTTTCCTGCCCAAACCTGATTCCAAACGCTGCCAGAAGAATCGCCACTACTGCTGTTGCTAACGATATACCGACTGCCAAGGCCTGATTAAGTGAATCAAAAGACGATAACTGGGCAGAGAGTTCAAACTTGGCTAAGTCATAACTTAGCGTTGGGTCCGCGTCTGGGAATGGTCGTCTTTCTTTGCTCAAGTCCGCCTCCTTTACGAAGCCCAGTCTAGCATGCCAAGACCAGCGCGCGTCTACAAGTCTCCGGCCATCGTCCTGCGGCAGCGCAGGCTGGGCGAGACCGATAAGATCATCACGCTCTACACGGCCGAATACGGCAAGGTGGATGCTGTGGCAAAGGGCGTGCGCAGATTGAAGAGCCGCCTCGCCGGCAACGTCGAGCCGCTCAGCCACGGGTCATTCCTGCTTGCCCGTGGGCGTAACCTCGACATCATTACGCAGGTGCAGTCGATCGAATCGTTCCAGCCCTTGCACGATGATCTAGGCCGCCTCAGCCATGCGCTGTACGCGGCGGAGTTGCTAGACCGCGCTACAGAGGAGCGATCGGAAAACTTCGCCCTCTACCGGCTGCTGCTGGACACGCTGCGACGGTTGGCGGAGCGAGACGATCTGGAGCGCACGCTCCGCTACTACGAGATGGCAGTACTCGGGCAGTTGGGCTACAAGCCCGAACTCCAGCGCTGCGTTGTGTGTGGCGCGGAGCTAGCGCCGGGAGAGGTCGTGCGCTGGGCCGCGAACCTTGGCGGTGTCGTCTGCTCGAACTGCAAGCCGCAGGACACGGTGCTCAGCACGCTGTCGCCTGCAACGCTGAACGCTCTGCGAGTGCTCCAGAGCGAGCACTTCCAGGACGTGGTAGATCTGGACCTGGATCACGACACGGCCGTGGCTCTAGAACACCTCCTCCGCGAAGCGATCCACTACGCGTTGGACCAGGACGTTCGCTCCGCCGCGTTCCTCGACGAAGTTCGCAAGCGTCCGCGAACACATCGCCGCGCTGGTATCCAATAGGGCACGGGGCTATACTAAGCGCCTATGCCGCTGTATGAGTACTACTGCGACCCATGTGACGGGATCTTCGAGGTGCTGCGTCCCATGCGCGAGGCGTCGGATCCGGTGCCGTGTCCCGTCTGCGAGCGAGATGGTGGGCGGATCATGCCGACCAGCTTCGCGGCCTTCACCTATCGGGACGGCTACCCCCGAAAGCTGCCCGACAAGGGCACCTACTGGCATCTGGGCCAAGAGGTCAAAAAGCGTGTAACGGGTGGCATGAAGCCGTTCCAGCACCCTGAGATCAACAAGCCCAAGCCCGCGCGGCGGAAGAGTAAGGGTGAGATCGCGGTGGAGAAAGAAAAAGCGAACCTTCGCGAGAAGGAGCGCAAAAAGATGCTCGCCTCCGGCGTCCGTCCGGCCGCGCGTCATCTCCCCAAGTCACTGCGCAAGTAGAAGAGACCGGCAAGCGTGTAACGGCCTCTGATGGTTTCGGTGCGGCCTCTGTCAGGCCTTGTCGCGCTTTGGGATCGGTTCGTCTAGCCGATACTTCTTGACCAGGTTTTCGAACGCCAGGTCCGGGCTGGCGGCGTCGATCATCTTGTCGTACTTCGGATCGAGCTGATCGAGCTTACTCAACATCGACAGGTGCATCGCGAAACTGCTCATCACGCGATGGATTTCCAGATTTCCGCACTCGGGACAGGCGGGCTCATCCTTGCTGACGTTGCGCACAAACCTGCTCACAACCTTCTTGCAACTCATGCAGGCGTACTCGTAGATGGGCATCAGCGCGCTCCAGCTATGATCGACGTACCAGCACATGCTCCGCGATGTCGGCGAGAGCGGTTCTATCAGCCGATTCGGGCAGCACGCTGAGCGCAGAAATAGCTCGCTTGATGAAGTCGTCGGCTACACGCTGCGACTCGTCAAGAATGTCAGAGTTCTGGATTAAGTAGATCGCCTCGGCCAGGTGCTCGCTCTTGCTGTCCCCGTCGCCGAAGAAACGCTTCACGGGGTTGTCGTCCGGGTTGCGCTCCATCAGCAACAGCGCAGGCAGCGTGATTGTGCCCTCCATGAGGTCGCTACCAGTCGGCTTCCCCATCTCCTTCGCATCGCCTTTGAAGTCCAAGATATCGTCGACGATCTGGAATGCCATCCCAACGTTCTCACCGTAGTCGCGCAGCGCGGTGACCCAGCTTTCAGGAGAGTCCGCCACCACCGCGCCGCCCTCTGCGGATGTCGCGAACAGCGAAGCCGTCTTACCGGCGATGCGGTGGAAATACTGCATGGTGTCTTGGCCATACTCGTAAGCGCTCATATCCTGGGTCAGCTCGCCGGACGCCATCGCCATCAGCGTCTTAGAGAAGAGCTTCACCACCTCAATCCGTTCTGTCTTACAGATCAGGTCGGCGGCGTGGGCGAACATGTAGTCACCAAGCATGACGGCGGCCGCATTATGTTGTTTCGAGTTGGTCGTTGGCCTGCCTCTTCTCGTATCTGATTCGTCGATCACATCGTCGTGCACAAGCGTCGCCGTATGTAACAGTTCAATTGAAGCCGCAAGTGCCACCAGCGCTTCCGGGCGGTGCTCGCCGAAGCGCCCTGCTAGCAGCGCGATCGTTGGGCGTAGGCGTTTGCCGGCCGTTGAAAGCACGTGCTCTAGCATCTTCCGTATCTGCGGGATATCGGAGTGCGTGACGGCCTGTAGCGCCGCCTCGACCTCAGCGAGTTCGCTCTGGACAGGTGCGTGGATGAAGGCGACGCTCATGGTGCGCTCCTCTCTTCTGCCGCACCTGCGGGTTCGAGCGCCGGCTGCGCCCCGCCGGTGACGCCAAGCAGCCGCAGTGCGTTGGCCGTCGTCGTCTCGGCGACGCGTTCGGTCTTCTCACCGCGTAGCTGCGCGATCTTCACTACCGCTTCCTCAAGATAAGCTGGCTCGTTTCGTTCGCCTCTGTGTGCTTGCGGCGGCCCGTAGGGGCTGTCAGTCTCTACAAGTAACACATCCAGCGGTAGTTCCGCTGCTACTTCGGACAGCGCGCCTGCGTTCGGGTAGGTCACGGAGCAGTGGATCGAGATGAAAAACCCCAGGTCGGCATATCGTCTGCCGAGTTCGAGATCGCCGTCGAAGTAGTGCATCACGCCCAGCCGCCGGCCATCGGGCAGCCGCCCGCCCATCCGTCGCGACCAGGCTTCGACGAACGGAAACAGTGCTTGGTGCGCCTCGCGGCCATGGAGCGCGACGGGCTTGCTCACCCTGCCCGCCAGTTCGAGCTGCCGGTTGAGGATATCGATCTGCACATCGTGCGGCGAGAGGTTCCGATAGAAATCGAGGCCGATCTCGCCGACAACGGCTACGTGCGGGTCCTCCGCGAGTTGGGCAAGCTTGTCGAGCGATGCCTCGTCCATATCCTTCGCATCGTGGGGATGGCAGCCCGCCGCCGCGTAGACGTCAGGTTCCGCTGTAGCAAGCTCGATCGCGCTGATCGATGACGCCACGTCTGTGCCGAGCACGAGCTGTCCAACGAGCCCGGCGTCTCGAGCGCGGCGGATGGTCGCATCGCGGTCGTCGTCGAATTGCGACATCTGGATGTGCGAATGGCTGTCGAATAAAAGAGTCGTCATGATGCCAGCCGTACCTCTTCCTGCTCCGCGACCTCTGGCTCCAGTTTAACGAACAGCGGCTGTGGCTCGCGTAACTCCTGTCCGGGCGCGGGCCGGACGAGCCGCCAGCCATCATCGGCGATCGGCGTGTCGAATCCCAGGTACGCATGCAATCGCTGAGTGCTGAACGGCAGGTAGGGGGAGAACGCGATCTTCAGCCCGTTGATCGCGCAGATCGTTGTGTACAAGCTGCGGGCCGCCGATGGACGATCGTCTGGAAGCGCCTTCCAAGGCGCGGTCTCGTCCAAGAATCGGTTCGTCTCCTGAGCGAGGCTCAACGCCGTAGAGAGGCCCGACCGGAAATGACACAGGCCGATCTGCTCATCGACCACCGTCAGCCCGTCCTCGATGTCCTTGAGGAGGCGCTCGCAGCGCTCATCCAGGTCGCCCGGCTCGGGCACCTTGCCATCGAAGTTCCGATACGTCAACGTCAGCGCGCGGTGCACCAGGTTTCCCCACGTCGCGACAAGCTCGTTGTTGTTGCGAGCGACGAAGTCCTTCCACGTGAAGTCGGAGTCGGACGTTTCTGGCATCGTTGCGCACAGGTAGTACCGTAGCTGGTCCGGGTCGTAACGGTCGATCAGGTCGTTGATCCAGATCGCCTGGTTGCGGCTGGTAGATGCCTTGCGCCCGCCCAGGTTGTTGAAGTGATTAGCCGGTACGTCGTACGCCAGGTTCATCGGCTTGCCGTCTGTGTCTCCGTATGACATCAGCGACATAGGCCAGCTCATGGTGTGGAAGAAGATGTTGTCCTTGCCGAGGAAGTAGTAGCTGCGGCACTCGGGGTCCTGCCAGAACTCGCGCCAGACCTCCGGGTCCCCTTGCTGCTGGGCCCACTCCTTGGCTGCTGAAAGATAGCCGATCACGTTCTCAAACCAGACGTAAATGCGCTTCTCTGGACCCATGTCATCGGTTGGCACCGGGTGGCCCCATTCCAGGTCGCGCGTGATCGCCCGGTCCTTGAGGCCCTCGTTCAGGAACCCCAGCGTGAAGCTGGAGACATAGGGACGCCAGTGCTCCTGCTTAGAGACCCAGTCCTTGAGCCTTTCGTTGTAGGCGCTCAGCCGCAGGAAGTAGTGCTCTGACTCGCGCGGCTCCGGGGTTGTGCCGCAGAGCTTACAGCGGGCATCGATCAGGTCGATGGCGTCCATGCTGTGGTGACAGTTCTCGCACTCGTCTCCGCGGGCCTCCTCATAGCCGCAGTTGGGGCAGGTGCCTTCTACGTAACGGTCAGGGAGGAAGCGCTCGTCCTTGGGGCAGTAGGGAAGGACCATCGTGTCCTTGTAGATATCGCCGTTCTCTCGTAGACGCAGGAAGATCTCGTGGACGACGTTGCGATGGTTCTCAGTTCCAGTTGTCGTAAAGAGGTCCATCGTGATGCCCAGCCAGTCCAGCGAGCGAAGAAAACTCTGATGGTACTCATCAACGACCTCTTGGGGCGTGCGGCCTTCCTGCTCGGCTCGCACAGTCACGGGCGTGCCGTGCTGATCGCTACCCGAAACCATAAGCACGCGATCGCCTCGCTGGCGGTGGAATCTGGCGAAGACGTCGGCTGGCAGGAAGCTGCCGACCATTTGGCCTTGATGTAGATGGCCGTTGGCGTATGGCCACGCGACGCCGATGAAGATGGTCTCATTCATGGTTGAATAGCGCGGTAATTCTACCACGGTGCCAAGCGGCGGGACAGAAGTGTCAGCTTCGCTCCGTGAGGGCGAGCCAGCGGCCGTACACGTGGCGATGGGGCAGGCCCGAGCGCTCGCTGACGGCGCGAACCGCATCGCGGGCGTGCACCCCTTGATCGCGCAGCTCGAGGAGTGCAGCGTCGACATCGATCGTTTCTTGCTGGTTAGGTTGGGCCTCGTCCGCGCCTTCAAGGACCAGCGTGAACTCACCCCGGGGCTTGTCGAAGTGATCGAGCGCCTCTTCGGCGGTGCCCCTGAAGATCTCCTCGTAGCGTTTCGTCATTTCGCGGCAGATGATCAGCCTGCGCCCGCCAAGTGTGGCGTGGATGTCCGCGAGCGCCTTTCGTAGCCGATGTGGCGCCTCGAAGGCGACGAGCGTGTCCGGCGACGCGGCGAGCTCAGATAACAGCCGCCGGCGCGCTCCGGCCTGGCGCGGGAGAAAGCCGACGTATCGGAAGCTTCTGACGGGCAGGCCCGCTGCCGCCAGCGCGGTAACCACGGCGCTCGCGCCGGGCAGAGGTACAACGTCGTGTCCTGCCTCAGTCGCTGCCTCCACCAGATGCACGCCAGGATCGCTGATCGCCGGCGTGCCGGCCTCGGAGATCAGCGCGGCGTCCCCGGCTTTGAGCGCCGATAAGATCTGCGGTGTACGCTGCCGCCGGTTGCGGTCGTTGTAGCTCAACAGTCGCGGCGCGCTGATCCCGTGGTGCGTCAGCAGTTTGCGCGCCGTGCGTGTGTCTTCCGCTGCGATCAGCGGCACCTCTCCCAGCACGCGGAGCGCTCGCAGTGTGATGTCCTCCATGTTTCCGATCGGTGTCGCGACGATGAAGAGGGTAGACATAATTTACATAACGTTTCCATGTGTTCGTTAGGCGAATTCCGCGCCCTTGTCCTTATACTGTTTTCCCGCGGTTCTGGCCAGCGCATTGACCGGGATCGGAAGCGTTTGCTAGAGTACATTATGGGCAAGCACCTCACTCGGACCGCACAACGTTGAGACCCCTGGTGATGAGTACGTAGAGCCGGTAGATAAGCCTCCGCCGGCCTCGATCTGCGCACCTTCGAGCGGACGGGTACCGGCGGTTGTATGAGGAGGTAGTTCGATGTCGATTCCCCAAGCGAAGCAGATGCGGCGCGCGTACGGGTTCGATGAAGTGGCCATCGTCCCGGGAGATGCCACGATCAACCCGGCGATGACGGAAGTCTCGTTCCGCATCGGCCAGTTGGAGTTCGAGCTACCAATTATGGCCGCCGCCATGGATGCGGTCGTCGATCCGAAGTTCGCCGCCAGGTTCTCTAAGATGGGAGGGCTGGCGGTTCTCAATTTGGAGGGCGTGCAGACCCGCTACGACAACCCTGATGACGTCCTCGAAGAGATCGCGGCGGCGGCTTCCGCTGAAGCCACGACACTTCTGCAGAAAGCATACGCCACGCCGATCAAGGAAGAGCTGATCGGGCAGCGTATTCAGGAGATCAAGGCCGCGGGCGGTGTTTGCGCTGTCTCGGCAACGCCCGCCAACACGAAGAAGTTCGCTCCGCTGGCCAGAGAGGCCGGCACCGACGTATTCGTCGTCCAGTCCACCGTCACCAGCGCCCGCCATATCTCCTACAGTGAAAAGGGCCTAGTCCTCTCTGAACTCGTCAAGAATATCGCGCCTACGCCGGTCATTGTTGGCAACACGGTGAGCTTTGGTGGCTGTAAGGAGCTCATGGAGACGGGCATCGCCGCTGTGCAGGTCGGCGTTGGCCCAGGCTCGGCCTGCACCTCTCGTGAGGTGCTCGGCATCGGTGTTCCTCAGGTCACCGCCACGATGGACTGCGCCGCCGCCCGCGACCAGTACTACCGCGAGAGCGGCCGCTATGTGCCGATTGTCACCGACGGCGGCATCCGCACCGGAGGAGACCTCTGTAAGGCGTTCGCCGCCGGCGCTGACGCCGTCATGCTGGGCTCAGTCCTCGCTGCCTGCGAGGAGGCGCCCGGCCGGGGCCACCATTGGGGCATGGCGACGCCGAACACGGACCTCCCGCGAGGCGTTCGCGTTTCCGTTGGCGCCGATACCACGCTCAGCCACGTGCTCTTTGGCCCAACGTCTCGCACCGATGGCACGGAGAACCTCATTGGTGCACTGCGGACGGCGATGGGCATGTGCGGCGCTCGCACCATCCGCGACTTCCAACAGGCCGAGATGGTCGTCGCCCCCTCGATCAAGACCGAGGGCAAGCAGATCCAGCGCGCGCAGAGCTAACCAACCGTCCGGCGCGAGCCCGCTCGGCTCAACAATGTGTGCCTTTAGTCTCGTGCTGTTCGCACAACCAGCAGCCGCTCAAGCCCCGCCAAGTCGCGCCGCGTTTCGATATCGGCAGTAGGGAAGTGGCCGGTCGCCGCCTCTCGCAAACGCCGTCCTTGATTCCACGCGTGCTCAGCCAGGAGCACTCCTCCCGGCGCTAGGTGATCGACCGCCTGTGCCAGCATCGCCTCGATCAACGCTGTCCCGCGCCGTCCCGCCCGCAGCGCAGCCTCCGGTTCGTGCTCGCGGATGCCGGGTGGTAGCGAGTTGTACGTCTGGCTGGGGATGTAGGGCAGGTTCGCTGCTATCAGATCGAAGCGGCCCGACAGGTGTTCGAGAAGCGAGCCGCGCACGAACTCGATCTGGCTCGCGACGCAGTGGGCCAGCGCGTTCCGCCGGCCAAGTGCAAGCGCTTTGTCTGAGATGTCCGTAGCGATGACGCGGGCCTGCGGGAGGTGCGTCGCCAGCGAGACCGCGATCACCCCGCTGCCGCTACCGACATCCACCGCGCGCAAGTCCTTGACCCTCGACCCTCGCCCCCTGACCCATTCGATAGCCGTCTCAACTAGTAGCTCCGTCTCCGGGCGGGGGATCAGCGCGGCAGGGGAGCAGGCGAAATCGAGACCGAAGAACTCCTTATGCCCGATGATATAGGCCGTCGGTTCGTGTTCTAGTCTGCGGTCGACGAGGGCCTCGTACAACGCCTGAAGCTCCAGAGCCAGCGGCTCTTGGAGCCTGGCGAATAACTCCTCGCGGTCCACGCCCAACGCGTGCCGCAGCAGCACCTCCGCCTCCAGACGTGGATCGTCGATGCCCGCCTTCAGGAGGCGCGTCGCGGCTTCGTGCAGCGCTTCAGCCAGGGTCATTGCGCCTCATAATAGCGCGCTGTCCTGCGCGGTTCCCTGATAGGGGACTCCCTGCTTACCTCCTCTGCAACGCTCATTGTTCGCCTAGATCCCACCTATGCCCTAAAGCGTACCCCACCGCATGCCGAGACTGGTGGTGGCGAACGCATTCCTGCGACGCAGCATGCAGACATGGAGGTACAGCATGGGTAGCGCGGCGAACCTGCGGCCCTCAGAGCCTACGGAACAAGCCGTAAAGCCGAAGCTCACGCTGGTACCAAAGAGTGATGTACCTGGCGACGAGCGAATCGGTGACTTACCTATCGGTGCCAAGCACCCCAGAGCGTTCGTTGGCGCGGCGGAAGGCTACGACATCATGGCGGCCACGCAGTTCAGCATCATGACGTTACTCGGCCTCCGGCAAGACGACTACCTCTTGGACATCGGGTGTGGCTCGCTGCGTGGTGGGCGTCTCTTCATCCCATACCTCCAACCGGAGCGCTACCACGGCATCGAACCGGAGGCGTGGCTGGTGGAACACGGGATAGAAAACGAAGTTGGTCGTGATCTGATCGAAATCAAGCGTCCCGTTTTCAGTGACAACAATGAATTCAGGCTAACCATCTTCGACCAGCAGTTCGATTTCCTGCTGGCGCAATCGATCTTCTCTCACGCGTCCCGCTCCCAGATCGCATCGTGTCTGGAAGAGGCTAGGAAGGTGATGGCCCCCGGTGCGCTATTCGTCGCTACGTTCCTGATGGGCGAAGAGGATTACACTGGCGGTTCGTGGGTCTACCCTGGCTGCGTGACATACACGCTAGATACGATGAGAGCCCTTGCCAAGGAACAGGGCCTTGCCTGTCGCGCCATCGATTGGCCTCACGCCGCCCAGCAAACCTGGCTGATCTTTGCGCATGAGGAGAACGCCGAGCAGATACCTGACCTGGACGACACGACAAGGATCCTCTCAATGGAGAATGACTTGCGATTCGCGAAGGCCCGGCTGGCCAAGCTCCAAAACCATCCCTATGTGCGGCTTGGCATGAATGTGGTGAGTCACCCTCTGTACGCGCGAGTACGCGAGGCGACGAGCCGGCTGCGCAGGGCGTCTTAGCTAGGTCTCGCTGACGCGCTTCCTCGCCTATCTCGGCCCTTTGGGGTGGGCTCGTCTCATACCACGTCAGCTCGTTAATGGTTCCCACGCCCCGGCGCGGGTACGTACGTCTATCTAGATAGAGGCCTGCTCTTCGAGCAGCTTCGCCTCTTCACTCGTGGCCACGGCGTCGATCAGTTCATCGAGCTTGCCGTCCAGAAGCGCTGGCAGGTTGTGCAGCGTTAATCCAACGCGATGGTCCGTCACCCGGTCTTGCGGGAAGTTGTAGGTGCGGATTTTCTCGGATCGTCCGCCCGTACCCACCTGCGCCTTCCGCGCCCCGGCGATCTCCGCTTGCTGCTCCTGCACTTTCATGTCGAACAGGCGAGCGCGCAACACGTTCATCGCCTTCACCCGGTTCTTCATCTGTGAGCGTTCGTCCTGGCATTGCGCCACGATCCCGGTGGGGAGATGTGTGATCCGCACGGCCGACGCCACCTTCTGGACGTTCTGGCCGCCGTGGCTGCTGGCGTGGTAGATGTCGACGCGGAGCTCGTTGTCCTCGATGTGGACCTCCACCTCGTCCGCCTCCGGAAGCACCGCCACCGTGGCCACCGACGTGTGGATACGGCCCTGCGTCTCCGTCTGCGGAACGCGTTGTACCCGATGCACGCCGCTCTCGTATTTGAAGCGGGAGTACGCGCCTTCGCCGTGGACTTCGAAGATGATCTCCTTGAACCCGCCAATGCCGGTCTCGTTGGCGGAGACGATCGCCGTCTTCCAATTGCGGTCGTCCGCGTAGCGGCTGTACATGCGATAGAGGTCCGCGGCAAACAGGCCCGCCTCGTCGCCGCCCGTGCCGGCGCGGATCTCGACGATCACGTCGCGATCATCGCGCGGATCCTTGGGCAGCAGCGCTCGCTTGAGCTGGTCCGCCAGCTCTCTCTGACGATGCTCCAGTGCCTCGATCTCTTCGTTTGCCAACTCGACAAGCTCCGCGTCGCCTCCGTCCGAGACGATCGAGCGAGCCTCGTCGAGCGCGCTCGAAACCTTCTGGGACTCGCGATGCAGGCCAACGACCTCCTCGAGTTGGGAGCGCTCTCGCGCCAGCGCCTGCACGCGCGCGTGGTCAGTAGCAACGTCGGGCTCGCCCATCTGCGCCGTTAGCTCTTCGTAGCGCGCCTCGATTGTGGCCAGCCGGTCGGAAATTGCCATCGTAGCTGCAATATAACGGTAGGCTGTGGCTAGGACGAGTAGTGCGTCTAGCGACCGTACTGTTCGACTACGTCGCCACGTAGCAGTTAGAGGAGCGCTCTGGTTGGCAGGGTAGCCTGCAAGAGTTTGACATGGCGTCTCCTGAACACAAGAATGCAGGCATGACCACCAAACCTTCCGTATCCATCACCTACTGCCAGGTCTGCGGCTTCCGGAGCAGGGCCGCCTGGCTCGCGCAGGAGTTGCTCGCGTCGAACGAGCAAGATGTATCGGGCGTGACGCTCGTTCCGGGGCGTGGCGGCATCTTCGAGGTGCGCATCGATGATGAGCTGGTCTTCTCCCACGAACAGGCCGGCCGCTTTCCGGAGCCGCGCGACTTGAAAGACGCCGTGCGCGCCGCACTGGGCCTGGAACCCGCCACTAGACACGACTAGCGTGGCCCTTCCTGATGGCTAACACGCCTCAGGCCAACAGATTCTCCCCTGGCTGCCGTTACTAGCACCGAGAGGAGCCCCGACCTTTGCGGGGACTGAGCGAGTATGACTGCAGAACCAACGGACTCCCACGAGGAGTTCAAGGATTATTGTCTGATCCTGCAGGTGCACCCGGAAGCTGACGCCGGCATGATCGAGGCCGCCTATTGGCATCTGGCGAAACGCTACAACGAACAGGCGGACACGAAACCGCTCGCCAAGGCCCATCTGGATGACCTAAACGAAGCGTATAGCGTGCTCGGCACGCCTGCGAAGCGCGAAGCCTACTTTCATGTACGGAACGCGGTCCTTGGCGTCGGCGCGCTGCCGTCAGCGCCCGTACCGAAGCGTGAACCGCCGCCGCTAGCCGTCATGGAGAAGCAGCGGCCACATTCGCGCCCAATCGGACCTGCGCCGCCTCGCAGAAAGTTCGATCTCAGGCTTGAGCGCTTCGTGGAACCGTCCTGGCAGAACACGCTCCTGGTGCTCATTTCGCTGACGTTCGCCACGTCGATGCTTACCGTCTCCGCCAACTTGGCGGTTGTTCTAGCGCCGCTTGTGCTATCGATGCTGATCGGTGCCGTGCCACTGGCGCTTGCCGCCGTAAAGTCTCCCATGGAAGAAAGACTGCCCAACGAGCCTGAACCCTCAGTTCAGCCTGTCCGGATCCCCCGCCCCAGGCGCTAAGAAAACCTCACACAGGCCCGAGAGGGCGCCCATTGATAAGCGAGACCGCTGTTTGCGTTATGATCGCACTATATCTCTTATGTAGAGTACAGATAGGGGATCCTGAAGCTAGCCGCTACTGGCCATTTGTAACTCGTGCCGTACCTACTCTGGGAACGTCACCAGCGATGTCGTATTCTCAACGCCAGCGATGGTGCGGATGTGTTCGCTGAGGATCGGTGGGATGTCCGCAAGATCCTCGACCTCGATCTCCGCGACGATGTCATACGGCCCCATGACTTGGAACGACTGCGTTACGCCTTTGACCTTGGCCAGCGACTCGAAGACCGCTTTCGTTTCGCCGGGATTCGCGACGATGAGAATGTATGCCTTAATCATGCGAGCTTCCTCCGTGCTCTGAGGGACGCCGTCCTTCTGGCGCCAGGCTTCCAGTCCTGTGCATCACCACTATACAAGGCCCCCTGTATTCGTCAACCGGAACCAGGACACGGCGTCAGTTATGTCCAGTAGCGGCCTTCCATGCGCAGTCGTAGTACAATGCCTTCCAGACATGAGCGCAGTGAAGCCCGCCACGCGATCCCTGGATAAAGGCGTGATCCGCCTGTTGGAGCGTGCCGTCGGCAAGAACGCCGTCCTCTGGCGTCCCGAGGAGGTCTTGGCGTTCGAATACGACGGGACGATCGAGCGCGCAATGCCGCAGGCGGTCGCGTTTCCGGACAGCGCCGAGCAGGTCGCCGCCGTCGTCAGCATCGCCCTGAACGCGGGGCTGCCGGTCGTGCCGAGAGGTGCCGGGACTGGCCTGAGCGGAGGCGCTGTCGCGGCGCTGGGTGGCGTTGTCGTGGCGCTCACGCGCATGAAGCGCATTCTGGAGATCGACGCCGAGGACCAGCTCGCCGTGGTCGAGCCCGGCGTGGTCAACCTCGATCTGTCCAAGGCTGCGGCCCGCCACGACCTCTACTATGCGCCGGACCCGTCGAGCCAGCGCGCCTGCACGCTCGGCGGCAACGTCGCGG
>JADFRJ010000202.1 GCA_022561355.1 Chloroflexota bacterium
AGAAGCGGGCCGAAGGCGGGGGAATGCAGGAGCACCTTGATGGACGAGCCGTCGGCTTGCAGCCGCTCGGTCACTGCGTCGATCACGGTGGCCCGTTTGTCAGCGTCCGCGGCGTTGACGTTAAAGAACACCGCTTCCTGCCCCGCGGCCTTGATCTCGTCCTGAATGCGCTCCACGTTCGGGAGCTTGGAGCGCAGGTCCATGTGCACGCCAAAGATGTTATATCCGGAGCGGGCGAGTTCGAGCGAGGTCGCTTCGCCGAAGCCGCTCGATGCGCCGAGTATGAGTGCCCAGGGAGCTGATGCCATGAGGTCGATCTCCTTGTTGTTCAGTCCTCTTGCAGGATGCCTTCCGTCGTGAGTAGCCGCTGGCGAAACGCCTCCAGCGTGGCCGTGTCACCCTCCAACGACGCACGGACCGCGTGGAAGAGCTGTTCCGTTGTGGCAACGCAGTAGCGGAGGCTCTCCGCGGCGACGCGGAGCGTGTCGTCGTATTGCGCGGCGCGTTCGGCGGGCGCCGTGGTCCGATGGCCGTTGATGATGAGCAGGCCTCGGCGTGGTTTGCCCCTCGCTATCGCCTCCTCAAGGCGGCGACGCAGCCGGTAGTGGGCTTCCATGCCAACGGCGCCGACGTTCGCTTCTACTTCCAGCAACGCCGCCTGCCTTCCCGCCTTGTCCGCCGGTAGCTGAATCCAGGCTGGCGAATCGAGGCTTGAAGCGATGACGCGGAAGCCGATCTGTGAGAGCGCGTCGCGGACAGGCTCTTCCAGGCCATGGAGTCCCTCCTGCCACAGGAGCTTCCTGTAGCGGTCGATCTCCTCGACAGTGTCGTCCTGCTGCGCCGCGGACGTCTGCGCTTGCTGCGCCTGCTGGGCAGCCTTCTCGCGTTCAGCAAGACGGCCGGCAAGGCCGGGCAGCTCGTAGTCTGACAGCCACGCGGGAGGCGCCGACGTGGCTTCCAGACGCAGCGTGCGCCGGATCGCTTCTTGGATCGCATTGGAGAAGGCGTATCGTTGTTCAGCCGTGGGCGGACTGGATGGCGGTGGCAAGAATACCGCCTTGCCGTTGCCAAGGGTGAGTTCCACGCCAATGGCGGCGCCGCCCGCACTGCGCGCGAACACGCAACCCGAGCCTTCAAAGGCGGGCAGTTCGTCCGCGAAGTAGGCTTGATAGGTAAGCTTGTCGCGAAATTGGTCGATGAAGGGACCGAAGGCGTGGTCGTGTTGGATCGGCATCAGCCGGGCCCCGGTCCCCCGCCGCAAGAACGGCTCACGGTACTGCAGGGCGTGGGGCGCTGGAAGCCAGAAGTAGCGGTCGCAACCTGAGAAGCCGGCGACGCGCGAATGGATCACGTTCGGATACATGATGCAGACGACGAGGCCGCCCCCCGCCAGCAGGCGGGTGGTTTCGTCCTGGCGGTCGCGGAGCAAGTCGGCGAGGCCAATCGTGCCGGGTCCGGTCTGGGCGTTCACGACGCGTTCGCCGGAGCGGGTCGCGTGCTCCTCACTCCCGTCGACCACCTGTTCGATCAGCTGCGAGAGCGCCGCTGTGTCGACGACGATCGCGTCGTAGTCGAAGAACGTCGGCGCGTTAGCAAAGCTGTGATTGTCGATGGGCGCGCCGGGGAGCGGGAAGCTGAGTGAGAGGATGCGCATTAGCTATCCAGATCCAGCGTTCGCAGGTACTCGCGCAGGCCCGGCCCCACGTCGTCACGAGCGAGAGCGAGTTCGATCGTGGCCTTGATCAGACCCAGCGGGCGTCCGGTGTCGTAGCGGCGGCCTTCGAATTGGAGGGCAAACATCGGCTGGCGCTCTAATAGCAGGCCCAGGCCGTCGGTTATCTGGATCTCGCCGGCCTTGCCGGGCGGCGTTTCCTCCAGCACATCGAAGATCTCGGGCGTGAGCGCGTATCGTCCGACGATGCCGAGGTTCGTGGGCGCGTCTTCCAGCTTGGGCTTCTCGACGACTCCGCGAAGTTTGTACACACGGTCATCGATCGGTTCGCCGTCGACGATGCCGTAGCTTTCGATGTCCTCTCGCGCAACCTCTTCGACGGCGATAACCGAGCCGCCGCGCTCATGAAACGTGTCGACGAGCTGCTTGGCCACCGGCGTCTCAGACGAGATCACGTCATCAGGGAAGAAGAGGACAAACGGCTCGCGGCCAATGATGTGGCGGACGGTGAGAACGGCGTCGCCGATACCACGCTGTTCTTGTTGGCGGACGTAAGCGATGTCCGCCAGGCCGCTGATACGCCGAAGCTCCTCCAGCCGCGCTTGATCGCCCTTGGCCTGGAGCGCGCGCTCAAGGTCCCAGGAGCGGTCGAAGTGGTCTTCGATGACGTGCTGGCCCGCCGACATGACGATGACGATCTCGTCGAGGCCCGACTGAACGGCCTCTTCAACCGCGTACTGGATGGTCGGCTTATCAACGATCGGAAGGATCGCCTTGGGCTGCGCCTTCGTGGCAGGAAGAAGCCGCGTGCCGTAGCCTGCCGTAAGGATGACGGCCTTGCGTAGCTTCATATCGCGCTTGCTTGCCCTCTTCGCATCCGCTTGGTCATTCTAGGCCACAGACGGGAACAACGGCAATCGTCCGCGTTTGACAGGGCAGCGACCGCTGGATACGATTGCGAGCGCTTCGAGAGGAGTACGATGCTATCGGTGACTGTCAACGGTGAAGAGCAGGACGCTCCCGAACCAGGGCGCAACCTGCTGAGCTTCCTGAGATTCGATTTGGGGCTCACGGGCAGCAAGTACGGCTGCGGAGAAGGGCTCTGCGGCGCATGCACAGTGCTGGTCGATGGCCAGCCGCTGCGTGCTTGCATGGCGACGGTCGGCTCGGTTGTTGGAGGCTCAATCACCACAATAGAGGGGCTGGCGCAGAACGGAGACCTGCACCCCGTCCAGCAGGCGTTTATTGACGAGTCGGCGATGCAGTGCGGATACTGCATTCCTGGGTTCATCATGACAGCCATTGGCTTGCTGGGTCGTGACGCCAGCCCGAGCAGCGCCCAGATCCGCGAGGCGCTGGCTGAGAATATGTGTCGCTGCGGCACCTACATGCGTATCCAGCGGGCCGTGGAGCGAGCATCCGGCCAATCGGGGGGCAGCGCGTGAGCGAGCAGGCGACGAACGCTGGCGGCCTGACTATCGTTGGTGAGGTGGCGATGGGCTTCCCGCCGCCGCGGACGAGCTACGCAAGGGCGGCCTACGGCAACACAGAACCGAACACGCAGAGGGCGACCTGGCTCCGCATAGGACAAGACGGCTCAGTCACGGCCTACGCGGGCAAGGTGGAGTACGGCCAGGGCATACGCAGCGGCCTGGCGATGGAGGTGGCGGACGAGTTGCGGCTGCCACTGGCCGCGGTGGAGGTCGTGCTGGGAGATACGGACACGACGCCGTGGGACATGGGCACGTTCGGCAGCCAATCGACTGCGCGCGTAGGGCTCCAGTTGCGGAAGGCGGCGGCTACCGCGCGCGAGGCGCTGCTGGAGCTGGCCGCGGACCATCTGGACCTGCCGGTGTCGGACCTCACCTGCGCGAACGGGCAGGTCGCGTCGGGGCAAGATTCCAGGCACTCGGTGAGCTACGGCGACCTGTTGTTGGAGAAGACGATCGAACGAGACATAGTCGAAGACATTGAGCTGACGCCTGAGTCCAAATTCACCGTGATGGGGACCGATGCGCCGCGCGTCGACGCTGTCGACCGGGTGACTGGGAAGGCGACGTATTCGCAGGACATCATCGTTGAGAACATGCTGTACGCCTCGGTGTTGCGCCGCCCTTCGGTCGATGCCAAGCTGCTCGAACTGGACGCAACAGCGGCGGAGCACATGCCGGGAGTGCGGCAGGTCGTTCGCGACAACCACCTGATCGCCGTGCTCGCAGAAACGGACGAACAGGCTGAACGCGCGGCCGCCGTGCTGCAGGCGCGGTGGGAAGAGCAGGAGGACCGTTCGTCGCAATTGGACCTGCCGGCGCTGTTGAAGAAGAGCGGCGGCGATCCGTTCACGGTGCAAGAGGCGGGTTCGCTTGAGGAAGGCTTCCGCGAGGCCGATGAACTGCTTGAGGCGACCTACTACATCCCCTACGTTTCGACTGTGCCAATGGAGCCACGGGCGGCCGTGGCGCGCTGGGACGGGGACAAGCTCACGGTCTGGGCGGGCACGCAGCGTCCGTTCGGGCTGCGAACGGAGCTGGCAGGCCGCTTTGAGATCGATGAGAACAACGTCCGCGTGATCGCGCCTGAGATCGGCGGTGGCTTCGGTAGCAAGAGCCTCTATCCGACGGCGCACGAGGCGGCCCGGCTGGCGAAGGTGGCTGGGAGGCCCGTTCGCGTAGCCCACACACGCGGCGAAGAGATGCAGTGGGGCACGGTACGGCCGGCGGCGCTGATAGAGATAAAGAGCGGGTTCAAATCGGATGGCACGCTGGTGGCGTGGCAGTTCGATGCGTACCACGCGACGAACGAGCGGCCGTTCATCGGACGGCGTGGCTCCGAAACGCCGTACAACGCTGCGCACGTGAAAGTGACGACGTTCTCGTCTCAGAGCCCGCTCCGGGTAGGTTCGTATCGCTCGCTGGGCGGTGCCGTCAATCACTTCGCCCGCGAAGTGCACATGGACGAGAT
>JADFRJ010000203.1 GCA_022561355.1 Chloroflexota bacterium
CGCAGAGCTTGCGCCGGCTGATCAAGCAGAAGAAGGTGCCCGCGATTCTCTTCGCCGGCAAATATCTAATCGAAGGCGACAAGCTGGAGATGTTTCAGGCGAACTACGACCCGCGGCCCGGCCGCAAACCGATCAGGCGCCTTCTGTAATCCAGCACACCGTGTAATGAGCGAGAGGCCGGGCAATCTGCCCGGCCTCTTGAGTCTTCGCCTCAGGCTGCGCTATGGAATGAGGTCTCCAATGTCGAGGACTTCGTATATCGGCTCAAAGTCTTCATCCGACACGGAGTCGCTGACGCTGGTCGCTTCCAGAGAGAACTCACCGCCGCCGTCGTCCGCCGAGCCGGAGGCTCGCAGAAGAAGCAGCACGCCATCGTCGCGGAAGCAGTACTCGGCTTCACCTTGCCCGTTGTCGACGCTGGCAGACACCTCGAAACAGGTTGCGTCCTGGCCGGCGATTTCGCGGCTCGACCGGTTCACGTCCACGCCAGGCGAGGCACCGATGAGGTCGTCGAACCCGTCGGGGTCCGTGAAGATGCTGAAGAAGGGAATGTCGAGGGTATCGCTGAGGGGGGCCTCAATGCACAGTTCCTCTCCGGCGGCAGATGTGCACATGTACGTGACGTCGCCATTGTTGATCATCGTGATATCACCATCGGGAGTTCCGATATCCATGCGCCACGCGTCCGGGGGCTTCGAATAGAGCGTCATCGTACCGACGAAATCCTCCGCCGCGTCGAAGGATGTGAATTCGTATTCGATCTTCACCTCTGAGACGCCGAATCGCTCACCAAATGCTCGCAGATCTCCGGAGGCATCGCCGCCATCGCCGTCGTCATCGGTGTCGTTATCGCCGTCGCCGTCGACGGGCTGGTCGGCCGCCGGCTCGCCGGCGTTCGCATCTCCGTTGTCGTCGCTGTCGCTGCCGCAGGCGATGAAGATGCCACCGGCGAGCAGGGCCATAGCGATCAGGAAGTATCGCAGGGAACTACGCATAGGCTTACTCCTTTTACTCATAACGCTTGTGTTAGAGGGAGCGTAGCAGCGGCTGAGGTCACGGGCAAGAAGGGAAGTCAGCCTTCTTCGAGGTGGCGGTGGGCGTCCAAGAAGTCCATAGTGTCGCGGTACTGCTCCCCCGTGATCTTGTTGCCGTAATGCAGGTAGTTCATAAGAACCTCGAGCGTCAGGACGGAGACGAGGTTGATGCCCTGACGCCGCAGCCGCTCGCGGCCGCCTTGCTGGCGGTCCAGCAGGACAACGGCGTCGCGGATCATGAGGCCGGCTTCGCCGAGCTGCAGGACCGTCTCCAGAATGCTGCCGCCGCCAGCGAGGAGGTCGTCCATGATGAGCGCTTGTTGATTCGGCCGGTAGATGCCTTCGATGTCGTTACCTAGGTCATCGAGGCGCGGGTGGAGGTAGATGAGCGGGATCTTGGCGGTCAACGAGAAGGCCGTCCCGATGTGGAGGCCGCCAAACGGCACGCCCGCGACGAGGTCGAACGGCTCTACCTGGGGGTTGCGCATCCGCTGGAGCGCTTGCAATTCGTCCCAGATGATGTGCGCCGCGCGCCAGAGGGCCGCCGGATGGCCGATCAGGAGCCGCAGGTTGACGTATACGGGGGAATCGACCGTTGTGCGGCCGAGCGTGAACTTGCCGAACTGGATGGCGCCCAACTCCCAGAGCGTCTCAGCCAACCAGAGGTTGGTGCCTCGGCTGTGTGATGTGGACTGCATGCGGCGTCCTGCCTGACGGAATGATGAAGGGCTCTCCCATCCATGGGAAAGCCCTAGAGTAACCTTGTTACTGTTTAGCCAGCCCCACGAAAGGGTAACCCCTAGAGGCTCGGGTTCGCGTTATGGGCGACCCGACGCTCTCGCTCGTGTGGAGCCTGGCCTCGTCAGAGGCCCTGCCGTCATACAGCAGGGCGCTATCTGTCAACCTGCCAGACACCCCAGAGCACGCGAGTACACTTTTTCATGAGCGCCTCCTTTCGGGCTGCGTCACGTGAGCGGGTTGCTCAATCGAGACGATACTCCTGCTCGCAACACTTGTCAAGCGGTGGAGCCATCGCTAGTAATCGGCCGGCCGGCCCAGACCTGTGGATTTACGCAGTTGGCCGGCTGTTTGCCGTCGAGCGCCGTGAGGAGGTTATCGATCGCCATGTCCGCCATGCGAGCGCGAGTCGCCACGCTGGCCGAGCCGATGTGGGGCGTGACCAGTAGATTGGGCAGGCGGAGCATCGGGTCGCGGGCCGCTACCGGTTCGGTCTCAGCGACATCGATCGCGGCGGCGGCGATGCTCTTCGACTCCAACGCGCGCTGAGGTCGGCCTCCACGACGACGGCGCCGCGCGAGGTGTTGACGAAGATGGCCGTCTCCTTCATGCGGCCGAACGCCTGCGCGTCGAACATGTGGCGCGTCTGGGGTGTGAGCGGGACGTGGACGGTGACGAAGTCCGATTGCGCAAGGAGTTCGTCGAACGTGACGGGCGAACAGCCCAACTCTCGCTCCACCTCCGGCTTCGGCGTGAGGCTGGCGTGGAGGATGCGCATCCCGAAGCCGTGAGCCCTGCGGGCGACCGCTTGGCCGATCTCGCCCAGGCCGACGATGCCCAGCGTCGCGCCAGATATATCGCGGCCTAGCAGGAAAGCCGGGCTCCAGGTCGTCCAGCGGCCTTCGCGTATGGCGCGCTCGCTCTCAGGCAGGCGGCGGGCGGCCGCGAGCAGGAGCGCGAACGCCAGATCGGCCGTGGTCTCGGTGAGGACGCCCGGTGTGTTGGTGACGAGCACGTTGTGGCTTGTCGCCGCGTCGACGTCGATGTGGTCGTAGCCGACGGCCATCGTGCTGACGACTTTGAGCCGCTCGGCGTGATCGAAAAGTCCGGCGTCGATGTTGTCCGTCAGGAGGCAGATCAGGCCGTCCGCTTCGCGCACGCCTTCCAGCAGGGCTTCTCGCGAGGGCGGCAGGTCTTCGCCCCAGAGGTCCACATTGGCCTCGTCCCGCAAGCGACGCAGGCCGTCTCCCGGCAGGTCGCGCGTGACGAAGACGTGGTTGGGACGCGAGCGGCGTCCGGTAGGCACGATGCCCTGACCCTTACCGGAGGCGGACCCGGCGTTGGTCGGGCTCGCTGCCGGTCACGAAGTTCGGCTTGAAAGTGCTTTCGCGGCCGGCGATCTGCGCCTGATGCATGCGGTCGTGGCGGTAGTAGGAGCGCAGCCATTGGAGGACCGTGAGGGTGCCGAACATCGGCTGCGAGGCCGTGCGGTCGTAGTCGCTGGGCTTGAGCCCCTCGATCATGCGGAGCGTCTTCTCCCGCTGCGCACGGAGCTGGCCGACGAGCTTGCCGACTGTGTACTCGTGAGCCTGCTCGAGCGGGATCTCGACCTGCTCGCCGCGGACGGTCGTCACGTCCGGGTTCTCTTCGACGAGCGCCTTAGCGACCCAGGCACGGTAGGCGGTCTCCATCTCGGCAAGGTGGCAGGTTTGCTGCTTGGGGGACCACTGGGCCTCGCCCTCGGCGTCGGCCGGAGCGTTCATGGCTTCTCCCTCGCTGAGCGCTTCGATCTGAGCGAGGAGTTTGTCACGCTCTTCGGTCATCTTCTCGACGAGGGCCTGGATGTCCTGCTCAGTAGCCATGATTTGCCTCTCTTCGCTGCGCTTTCGGCGGTCAGCCGACCGCCCCTACACGGCTTTCTTCGCTTGAGCGGTCAGCCGATTGCCCCTACATGGGCTATCTTCGCTTCCCAGGGTGGTCAGCCGACCGCCCCTACACGGTCGCGACAAGCTCAGGATGACGCAGGCCTTCGGCCTGCGTCACTTCCAGAATTCCCACCAGCGCTTGGTGGGTTCGTCGCCCATGCCCATGGACTCCGGCACGTAGTCAGGGCTGAGGTACTTCTCGGGGTCGGCGTCGAAGTCGGTCTTGCAGCCGGGGGAGCAGAAGTAGTACTTGGCGCCGTTGTGCTCAGACTGAGCGGCGGCGTTCTCCGGATCGACGTCCATGGCGCAGACGGGGTCTTTCACTAGCTCGGCCATCGGGATACCTCCTTGTATCGCTGGCATTGTCTGGCCTGTGGGCCAGGCGTAGCTTTGAAGGCCAGGCCCGAAGGCCCGGGCCGTGGCCCTCAGCCACAGTATACGACAGCGCGAGCGGGTTAGGCGCGCGTCTGGCCGGCGAGTTCGTCGCAGCGGAGGATCTCGGCGTCGCCGGAGTGGCGGATGTAGGCGACGAGGCGGTCGAGCATGGCGAGGCGTCCCGGCCTGCCGATGATCTGCGGGTGCATGGTGAGGACGAACGCGGCGTCCTGACGCTCGCCGAGGGCGTCGAACTCGTCGCGCCAGATCTCCTCGACCTCGGCCGCCGTACGCTCCGGCCGCGCCATGAAGAACGGGTAGTCATCGAGGGTCCAGGAGACGGGCAGCTCGACGAGGCCGGCGCCCCCGTCCTGCTTGTGCTCGTAGGGGCCATCGGCGTCCATCATGTTGGACGAGTACGCGAACTCCAGCCCGGCCAGCAGGCCGAGCGTGTGCGGCGACAGCTCCCAGGCGGGCGAGCGATAGCCGACGGGCCGCACGCCGGTGGCCTTCGTTATCGCGTCGATGCCGCGCTCCAGCCCTTCCAGCTCCACCTCC
>JADFRJ010000204.1 GCA_022561355.1 Chloroflexota bacterium
GGACTGAAAGCCGGCGCCCAGAGGGTCGCTCTCCGGGTCGAGCCAGAGCGCGATCCGGTCGCGCTGGTAGTCGTTGATGAGGCCAATGAGGGCGAATGGCACCGACACGAGCGCGACACCGGCTAGCCCAGCGATGTGCCGCCACTTCGCGCCCGCGGCGAGCACCATGCCCAGCCAGATCATGGCGAAGATCACCGCAGAGCCGAGGTCCGGTTCAGCGAAGACGAGGAGGGTTGGTACGGCTGCCATCGCGAGGGACGTGAGGAACACCTTTAGTTCGCCGATCGAGTCCTGATGGTCGGAGAGATACTTGGCCAGCGCGATGATGACGACGAGCTTCGCGATCTCTGAAGGTTGGACCGGCGTACCGGCGACCTCGATCCAGCGGCGCGATCCGTAGGTCGCTTCGCCAGCGACGACGACGAACGCCAGCACGGCGATTGCGGCGACGTACATCCCGACGCTCAGCACCCCCAGCACCCGGTAGTTGGCGCGCGCGATTCCCAGCGCGACGATGAGGCCAACGGTGGCGAAGGCTGCCTGCCGCATCACCGGGTGGGCCAGGTCGCTCAACGACGGAGAGCCGAACTGGGTGAGGCTGGCGCTGTAGATCAGCAGGCCGCCCATGCCGACGAGCGCGAGCGCCGCTAGCATCAGCACCGGGTCGAAGTCTCGCAGCCGGGCGGAGCGGGTGTTCATGGTGTGCTCTCTACGAGCCGCTGGCGGTCGAAGTAGTAGTCGAAAATGTTCTTGGCTACCGGGCCGGCGTTCGTCGCGCCGACGCCTTGCTCGAGGAAGACCACGACGGCGATCTCAGGGTCGTCGAACGGCGCGTAACCTGTGTACCAGGCGTGGCTCTGCGGGTAGGTCCCGTCGGCCAGTGGCTGGCCGAACTCGGCCGTCCCGGTCTTGCCCCCGATGGTCACGAAATTGCTCGCACCCGTCCTCGCGGGGCCGTAGTCGGCCGCTTGCCGCAGCGCCTCCTGCATGATCCCAAGGTTGCGCTGGGAGATGTTCAGCGTATTCGAAACCTCGCGTTGAACGTGCTGGAGGGTGTTGCCTTGCTCGTCGACCACGTCCTGCAGCACGTGCGGGACGAGGACGTCGCCGCCGTTCGCGATCGCCGCTGTGACAAGGAGTAGCTGCATTGGAGTGACAGTTAGAAAACCCTGTCCGATGCCGAAGTTATAGGTATCGCCGAGGGTCCAGACAGCGTCCTCTCCGAACGTGTCGATTTTCCATGAAGCGTCCGGTACTGAGCCGGCCGCTTCGCCTGGCAAATCGATGCCGGTTAGGCTGCCGAGTCCGTATTCGCGAGCGTAGGCGGACAGTCGCTCCACGCCCAGGCCCTCGAAGATCTCTTGGCCGCCCTGGTAGAAGCCGCCGGAGAGGTAGTAGTAGTAGACATCGGAAGACATCGCCAAGCCGCGATAGAAGTCCATGGTGCCCAGTACCGCCCAGTCGCGCATCACCCACGTGCGGTTGGGGTCGTACTCATCTTCGACTGTAATCAGGCCGTGGCTCGTTATCGTGGTATCTGGTGACGCGACTCCTTCCTGCAGCGCGGCCGTGCCCGTGACCTGCTTGAACGTACTGCCGGGTGGATACACTTCGGAGATGGCGTGGTTCACCATCGGCTTAGCAGGGTTGTCGTACAGAGCGGGCAACGCTTCCTGGTCGACCGGGTCAGTCAATAAATTGTTGTCGTATGATGGCAGCGACACCATGGAAAGGATGCCGCCGGTGTTCACATCTATCACGACCGCTACGGCGTTCAGCGAGTTGCCCTGCGCCTCGATTAGATACTGTTCCACCTGCCGTTGCAGGTCCAAGTCGAGCGAGAGGACAAGGTTGCCCGCTGATCGCGGAGCGACGTTCCGGATCGTGTTGATCTCTTCTCCCGCCGCATCGATCTCCACCTGTCGGTAGCCCGGCGATCCGCGCAACATCGCTTCGTGGACGTACTCCACGCCTGCCTTGCCTAAGCGGTCGTTCAGCAGGTAGCCGCGGCTCCGCAGCTCTGCGTACTCCTGCTCGTCAATACGCCCAACGAATCCCAGCAAGTGCGACACGAGTGCTTCGTAGGGATACGAGCGAATCGATTCGACCAAGACCTGTGCGCCCGGCAATTCCGGCTGACGCTCGCGGAGGAGGAACGCGGTCTCCTCGTCTATGTCCTGCTTGATGATCAGAGGCGTGAAGGGATCGCTGCTCTTCCGCGCCTCTTCCAGATCGTGTGCGATCTCCGCCGTCGAAACGCCCGTGATCTCGGAGAGGCCGGCGACGACGGTCAGGAACTGGCTATCCGGCACGTCGGCTGGCACGACGGCCGCCGAGAAGATCGGGAGGTTCTCGACGAGCTGCTCACCATTGCGGTCGTAAATGAGGCCGCGAGCGGGCAGTTCCGGGATCGTCCTCAGGCGGTTCGATTCGGCGCGCGCGTCGAACTCCTCGTGCTGGAAGATCTGCATCCGCACCAGCTGGATAGACAAAACGCCGAAGAGGAGAATGATCAGGGCGCGGAGGAGCAGGGAGCGCCTGCGCGCAACCTCGATAGGGCGCGGCCCATTGGTGCGCGAGTGCCATCGGCGACTGCCGGACTTAGGTAGCTGCATGTCCTTACGCGTGTCAACGCGTCCGTGCTTTGGTGCCGGGTTAGCCGAACGCCGGGCGCTGCCTGAGATCGAGGCTGGAGATCCGGATCAGCCAATACACAGGTATGAGTAGCAATGCATTTGCCATAGCTGCTGGCACCAAGACGTTCGTGACACTGGCAAGCCAGGTAACTGACTCGCCTGTCAGCACCAAGGTTACCATGATCGTGCTTTCGTAGACCACAGTTGCGGCCATGGTCAGCGCAATTGCCGGCAATATTTCTGAATCTACTAGACGTAACTCTCTGAAATCTGTCATTAGGGTAAGTGGGGCCAGCGCCAGCATAGCCAGTCCGAGCGGCTGGCTGTCGAGCAGCCCCTGCGTGAACCCGGCGATTGGGATCAGCACCAGCGCCTCCTGTCGCCCGCGTGCCGCCATCCACGCGACGAGCAACACGATGACGAGATTCGGCTGCACACCGAAGACCGAGAAGGCGGGCATGATTGCGACTTGCGAGATCACGGCAACGAGCACTGCGAACACGCCGATTGCATAGTTCATGGTGTCGCCTGGTCCTGCGGCATAAAGCTGCTGAGGACCAGCACTGTTTCGAGCCGGGTGAGATCAGCCAGCGGCTGGACGCGCACTTCCTGGAAGAGCTGTTGAGGCGCTCGCTCCACTTCGATCACCCTTCCGATTAGCTCGCCGGGCGGATGATCGCCTCCTAAACCAGACGTGAGTACCAGGTCGCCCTCCTTGACGTCGGCCGTCTCCTCTACGAACTCCATGTCCAACGTGCCGTCCGCCGAGCCCGCGACGACGCCCTGCGCTCGCGACTCCTGGATGAGAGCGCTAATCGCGCTCGTCTGGTCCGTAACTAGCGTGACCCAAGCGGCGTCAGCGAGTACTCGCGAGATCGTGCCGATCACGCTGCCCTGTGGGGACAAAACGAGCATGTTCTCCGCTATTCCATCTCTGCTGCCGCGGTTGATCGCGATGACCTGCAGGGTGTTGCTCGGTCCGGTCCCGAAAACGTCGGCTTGCACGAAGCTGTCTCCCTCTCGTATTCCGCGCAGTTCGAGGAAGCCCTGGAGGTCACGCAGCTCTTGTTCGGCTTCAGTTAGAAGCGCGTTTTCGGCGGTCAACCGTTCGTTCTCCTCTCGCAGCGAGACGTTTTCGTTCGAGAGGCGGTTGATGTCGGTAATGTTGTTGATGAAGTCCGCTACCGGCCGCGTCGCGCTGCGCAGGCCTGACTCGATCGGCGCCGCGACAGAGAGCGCGGCGTTCTCGAGAGGGTCCAGCAACGCCACTCTGCTGGCGGCCAAAAACAACACGCTCGCAAGGACGACGAAACCGAACCAAGTACGGGTACGGACTTGCATCGTGTTCCTCTCCGTGGAAGCGCTCGTGCGCGACGCTGCACGCAGGGTCGATCCTACGCGCGGCGGGGTGAACGCCTGCTACCGAGGCGGTTTACGGCTTGCCAGGCTGGCCTGGACTTTCGCGAGCATCTCCGTCTCTTCAAGCATCTCTCCCGTGCCATGCACGACGCTCGAGAGCGGCTCTTCAGCGACGTAGACAGGGAACTTGGTCTCCTGGGCCAGCCGGCGGTCAAGGCCCCGCAGGAGCGCTCCGCCCCCGGCCAGCGCAATCCCTCGATACATCAGGTCCGCGACCAACTCCGGCGGCGTGATCTCGATTGTCGATCGCACAGCCTCCACAATCGCGCCGATCGAGCCCGATAGCGCGTCTCGCAACTCGACGGTGCTTACCTCGACCGACTTGGGAAGTCCTGTTGCCAGATCACGGCCGCGGATCTCGATCGATTCCTCCTCCTCCATGGGGAACGCGGAGCCGGCCTGGATCTTGACCTCCTCTGCCATACGTTCGCCGATCACCATATTGTGCACCTGCCTGGCAAAGGCGATGATCTCCTGGTCCATGTCGTCGCCCGCGATGCGGATTGACGTGCTAACGACGACGCCGCCGAGCGCGATCACGGCCACCTCTGTCGTGCCACCGCCGATGTCCAC
>JADFRJ010000205.1 GCA_022561355.1 Chloroflexota bacterium
TTTGCGCGGCGCTGGCAGCAGGCCTGGCGGGAGTAGCGATTACTAGATGAACGAGCCGCGCTCGGAGCCAGACGGTGGCGCCACCGTTGGCTCGGGGGTCAGTGTGGGCAGGGCACCGGGGCCGGCGTCGTCACCGTCGCCACATCCGAGCAGGTACGCACCTGTAAGTCCCGCGCCACCCAGCAGCGTCGAACGCAGGAGCGACCGGCGGGAGATGGGGCGCGAAGTCAGATCCATAGGCGTGGCCGGTCTAGTCCTCTTCCAGCGTGCTCGTATCGCCTTCTTCCAGGCCCAGCTCACGCGCCTTCAGCAGCCGCCGCATGATCTTGCCGGACCGTGTCTTCGGTAGCGAGTCGATGAAGTCGATCTCGCGCGGGGCGATGCCGGCGCCGAGCTTTTCACGGCTGAAGCGCCTGAGTTCCCTCTTTAGTTCATCGGTAGGTTCGTAGCCCTCCTTGAGCGAAACGAAGGCCTTGACGATCTCCATCGCGAGTTTGTCCGGCTTGCCGATGACGCCGGCTTCGGCGACGGCTGGATGCTCAAGCAAGGCCGACTCGACCTCGAACGGGCCGACGAGGTGGCCGGCCGTGTTGATCACATCGTCCGCGCGGCCGACGAACCAGAAGTAACCGTCTTCGTCCTTACGCGCGCGGTCACCCGTGAGATACCAGCCGTTCTTAAATCGCGAGTCGTACATCTCCTGACGGTTCCAGTAGGCCTTGAACATCGATGGCCAGCCCGGCCGCACAGCCAGGTCGCCTTCCTCGCCCGGTGGCAGCTCGTTGCCCTCTTCGTCGATGATGCCGGGATTGATGCCGGGCATCGGACGGCCCATGGAGCCGGGCCTGATCGGCATCGCCGGGTAGTTGGCGATCATGATCGATCCAGTCTCGGTCTGCCACCAGTTGTCGTGGAAGGGGAGGCCGATGGCCTTCTCACTCCAGACGACGGCCTCAGGATTGAGCGGCTCACCGACGGACATGGTGTAGCGCAAACTCGACAGGTCGAACTTCTTGGGCACCTCATCGCCGGCTTTCATCAGCATGCGAATGGCGGTCGGTGCCGTGTACCAGACTGTCACCTTGTGCTTCTGGATCGTCTCGTACCACTTGCTGGCGGAGAAGCCGCCTTCGTAGATCACCGAAGTGACGCCGTTCGTGCAGGGCGCGAACATGCCATAGGAGGTGCCGGTGACCCAGCCGGGGTCGGCCGTGCACCAGTAGATATCGTCTTCGTGAAGGTCGAGGACGTACTTGCCTGTCGCATAGTGGCCCAGCACCGCCTTGTGCACGTGGAGCGCGCCCTTGGGCTTGCCGGTCGTCCCGGACGTGTAGTGCATGATGGACGGATCATCTGGGCTTGTCTGGACGATGTCGAATGCGTCGGGTGCATCGGCCATGAGATCGGTCCAGGAGAGTTCGCCCTCCGCGACTGCGGGCGGTCCGTCGTGGCTGGCGATGATCAGGTGCTCGAGGGCGGGCAGGCCGCTGCGGATCTCGTGTATTTTCGCCTTCAGATCGGGCGTCGTCACGAGCACGGAGGCGCCGCTGTCCTCTAGGCGGTCCTTGATGGCGTCCGGCCCGAACGCGGAGAAGAGCGGTCCGATAATGCAGCCGGCCTTGAGCGTGCCGAACACCGCCGCGTACAGTTCCGGTATGCGGTCCATGAAGACGAAGACTCGCGCCCCCTTCTCCACGCCGAGGTTTTGGAGCACGTTGGCGAACTGGTTGGAGAGCTTCGCCATGTCTGCGTAGGTGTAGGTCTCCTGGCGGCCGTCCTTACCGTCCCAGAGGATGCACGGCTTGTCGCCGCGCCCGGCCGCTACATGGCGGTCGAGCGACTCATAGGCGATGTTCAGCCCGCCGCCGGGCAGGCCACTCAGCTCGTCGATGACGTGTTCGTAATCGAACGCAGCACGGATCCCGTCGTAGTCGTCGAGGTTTGGCCTGACGGCGAACGAATCAATAGCTGGCTTGGCGATCGTCTCGTAGTCCATGTAGCGCTCCTTCAGTGGTGGAGATGTGCGGTACGGAGCTTAGCCTAGGTAGGGGGAAGGCGTCAACAGTTGGAGTTTTTGCTACAATGGCTTCGTAAATAGCCAGTAAGCGCGGGAGATCAGAAACATGCCAACGAAGAACCCACAAGAGCCGTATCATCGCGTTACCGTCGATGAGGCCAAAGAGTTGATCGACAGTGGCGCCCACGTGATCGATGTGCGTGACCCGCACGAGTTCGAAGCCGGCCATGTGCCGGCCGCGACCTTGATCCCTGTCAACAGCGTGTTCGACCGCCGAGATGAACTGCCGAAGGACGGCCAGATCGTCTTCATCTGCCAGGTCGGCCAACGTAGCGCGCTCGCCTGCGAGATGGCGGCGGCGGCGGGCCTGCCGCCGGAGCGTCTGTACAACCTTGACGGCGGAACGGACGCCTGGATCGCAGCCGGCCAGCCGGTAGAGACCTAGGCCGGAGATCTAGCACAAGCTCCATACGTTACACTCGCACCGTGATGGGGAACGAGACGGCGCTGGGCGCGCATCTCAGCGACGCTACACATATTCGGTTGCGCGTCTGGGCGCCGCAGGCCGCCAAGCTTGAGGTCGAGACCTATCCAGCCCCCGACAGCCTCCTTCGACACGAGATGGTGAAGGGCGAAGAGGGCCTGTGGAGTGCCGACCTCGAGGGTCAGCCGGGCCTTCTCTATCGCTATCGCCTGGACGAGGAGTGGGGCTACCCCGACCCATACTCTCGCAGCCAGCCGGAGGGGGTCCATGGCCCATCGCAGGTCGTCGATCCGTCAGCGTTCGCCTGGACCGACGATGGCTGGCAGGGGCTGGATCGCGACGCTCTCGTCATCTACGAACTGCACGTTGGCGCCTATACGGCAGCGGGCACGTTCGATGCCTTGATCCCCGAGCTTGCATCGCTGACGGACCTTGGTGTTTCGGCCATCGAACTGATGCCGGTGAACGAGTTCCCAGGCCGGCGAAACTGGGGTTACGATGGCGTTTCCCTCTTCGCTCCGAGCAACGTCTACGGCGGCCCGGAAGGGCTGCGACGGCTCGTCGACGCGGCGCACCAACAAGGCCTGGGCGTGATTCTCGACGTGGTCTACAATCATTTCGGCCCGGATGGAAACTACCTGGCCAAATACTCAGACAGCTACTTCACGAATCGCTATCAGACGCCGTGGGGCGACGCCTTGAACTTCGATGGGGAGGGTTCGGAGTGGACGCGGCGTTTAGTCATCGACAGCGCGCTGATGTGGTTCGACGAGTACCACATCGATGGCCTGCGCCTCGACGCGACCCAAGAGATCTACGACAGCAGCAAGCCGCACCTACTTCGGGAGCTTGGGGAGACGACAAAGAAGCGCTGGCCCTCCAAGCGTCGCCCGATCTTGATCGCCGAACACGAGAACAACCAACTCCGCATCGTTACGCCTCGTGAGTCCGACGGTTACGGTCTGGATGGCCTCTGGCTGGACGACTTCCACCATTCGGCCCACGTCCTCCTGACCGGCGAGCGTAACGGCTACCTGGGGCGCTTCCGGGGCACGACCGAGGAGGTCGGTTCGATCCTCGGTGCGGGAGCGCTCTATGAGCAGGACCAGGCGCGCGTGTTGCCGCCGGAGCGGTTCCTCTTCTGCTTGCAGAACCACGATCAGGTCGGCAACCGCCCGCAGGGAGAACGGCTGGGCCACCTGATCGACCTGGAACTCTACAAGGCGGCATACACGCTGCTCCTCCTCTCGCCATACATACCGCTGATCTTCATGGGCGACGAGTTCGCGGCTTCGTCGCCCTTTCTGTTCTTCACGGACCACAAGCCGGAGTTGGCAGAGCAGATCAGGGCTAGCAGACAGGACGAGTTCGCGGGGGTGTGGCCAGGAGTAGAGATCGTAGATCCCCAGGCTGAAGAGGCGTTCGTTCGCTCGCACATCGATCTCTCAGAACGCGAACGACCGCCCCACAACGGCGTGTGGCGGCTGTTCCGGGAGCTGCTGGGGATGCGAGGTGAGATCGCATCGGCGGCTGGACTAGAGGTGGTCTCGCTCGCGGATCAGGTGATCGGCATGGCGCGGGGTGAAGGAGACGCGAAGGTCGCGGTCGTCGCAAACTTTGGTGACGAGGCGCGGGTGAAGATCAGCGCCTTGGCCGGCGCCAGCTCCTCACTGCGAGCGACTCTGTGTACGGCGGATGCGCAGTTCTCTGGGCCGGGCGTGGATCTCGCTGAGCTCTCGCCGGGAGGCGATGGGCTGACAGTCCTTCCCGCAAGAGCAGCAGTCGTTTGGAGACCAGGAGTGTGAACGACGTGCCGTCCTACGACTTCGATGTCGTTGTCGTTGGCGGTGGCATCGCGGGGCTGTGCGCCGCGCTGACCGCTCGCGAGGAGGGCGCGTCGGTGATGCTCGCCGAGAAGGCGCCGCAGGCGGAGCGCGGCGGCAACACGCGCTTCGCGGACGCGCAGATGCGCTTCCCGCACGAGGCCGACGAATACGGCGCCCGAACCTACACGGAAGAAGAGATGACCGAGGATCTGATGCGCATCTCACGTGGAAGAGCAAACCGCGCGTTGATCGAGACGCTCGTCGAGAACGCGAGCGATACGGTCGATT